>JBIJDE010000596.1:0-2988 GCA_044344305.1 Armatimonadota bacterium | reverse complement strand
AAAATAATTAATCTTTTCATCATTCACCTTAAATAGAAAATTGGGTAATATTTTAGACATACTAAAGGTTTATTTGTTGCGGCATAAAGAATTATTCGGTACTTAAACTAATTTTATTAATAGTTATTTCAGCACCAGCCTATTATCTATCTGATATATTCCAAAAGGTGTAATAACAGCATCAGACATGGTTATAGGTGACGATATTATCGTGTTATCCCAGATTACAGAGCGAGTAAGTGACGAACCGGCAGGTAAATTTACATTGGACCCTATAATACAATTTTCAAGTATAACATCATTAATTACAGAGTTTTCACCAATTAAGCTATTTTCATTAAGATTTCTTGCACCTTTAATATTAATTTTCCCATTAAGATAATCCATATTAGCTTGCAGATAATCAACAGGATTACCGATATCTGTCCAGTATCCATTTAAAGGTATGGCAAAAAAAGGCAGATTTTCCTGAAGTATCAGCGGGAATAGATGCATCGCAAAATCAAAAAACGTATCAGCAGGAATCATATCAAACACAGACTGATCAAATATATAAATACCGGTATTAGCTTGCCGACTTATTTCTGTTCCAGCTATCGGTTTTTCTTGAAAATCAATTATCTTTCCATTACTTTCAGTTCTTACTACTCCATATTGAGAAGGGTCATTTACAGGAAGAGTGCCAATGGTTGCAAAACTTTTTTTCATGTGATGGTAATTAAGAAGTTCGTTAAGGTCAATATCCAACATCGCATCGCCAGCAATTACAATTACAGTATCATCGCACAGTAACGATTCCATTTTTTTAAAGCCGCCAGCCGTACCGGAAGGTTCATCTTCAACAAGCCAATTAATATTTACACCATTGTTGCAACCATTGCCTATAATATTTTTAATATCATCTGCCCGATATGAAATATTACTGCAAATGGTCGTAATTCCACAATTTCGCAATGCATTTAGGCCATAACACATTGTCGGTTTATTAGCGACCGGCAATAATGGTTTTGGCAAATTATCTGTTAATGGTTTTAATCGCGTCCCGCGCCCCGCTGCCAGCATCATACCTTTTGGCATATATTATCACTACCTCTTTTTCAAATTAAACTTATCCGTTTTTTTATGATAATCCTATTATACAATAAAATTCAAAATATTAAAAATAAATTAGTCAATTAAACGATTATCTTCCCCATTGTTTAGGTGGTCGATAATCTGTTTCAATTGTTACACGACTTACTTTTGGGACAATTGGCGTCATACGTCGTTTATACTGCATGATATCAACTAATCCCGGCCGCATCTCTTCATCAGTACTTACACCACATATTTTATCTACACACGCATTCCAATCAGTGCCGATATCACCCATTGATTTCCATAGTTCCGCTTTTATTTCGGCCGGTGCCATACTGTGGTCAACAAATCGCACTAATACATTATCCATCGAGAAATAGCTGAATCCAAGATCGCTTTCATCAGTCTGGTTTGGTTCAAGGTCTGCACTTGGTGCTTTATCCAGAATTACTTGCGGTACACCAATTGAACGTGATAATTGACGGACCTGGGTTTTATACAAGTCAGCAATTAAATTCAATGCGCTTGCTGAATCTCCCCAAATTGTTGAATAACCTAATAAAGCTTCTGTTTTATTACTGGTCCCTAATAATAATCCACCCCAGCGTTCACATTCTTCATAACCGAATATCATACGCATGCGCGCCATAACATTTCCTTTTGCGCGTCCGTCTGCTTCTTCAATTGGTATTCCTTTTGCTGCGTATAGACCTTCAACCGCATCTGTTATTTCAAAAATTTTATATTTTATTCCCAATGCATCTACTACCTTCATTGCATCGTCGACACTGGATGATGCAGATGATTTATATGGAAGTAACAAAGCAAGCACATTGTCTTTCCCAACTGCTTCGGCAGCAAGGAATGTTGATAATGAACTATCTAATCCGCCGGATAAATTTATAACCCAACGTCCACGTTCATGCCCACGAATTGATTCGCTGGTATGACGAATCGCATGAATTAAAATTCGCTGTACTAAATCAGGATTAGTTTGTAATAAGTTTCTCATATCTTTCATCATAATACCCTCAATTTTCAGATTCTTTATTCATCATGGCGATATTTAATTCTCTTGAAATCATGTCCCAATTTTCATCTGCAATAATTGGAGTACTGATTCTTGCAGTAGTAACAGCACGACGAGAAACATCGTAAATTAATGTTTCTTCGTCCATTAATCCTGCTTGTGCTGTCATTTCACCAGTTGGGGCAAATATTGATGATCCTCCCCAAAAATGAATATCGTCTTCAAAACCAACTCGATTGCAATATGCTACCCAACAACCGCTTAATTCAGCATGGGTAGATAATATGCCATACCAGGATTTTTGACTTCCCAACCGGTCACTTTCAACACCTCGTCCCGGAGAAGCAGATGGAACGATAATCAAGTCAGCACCATATGCCTGCATAATTGCCCAAGCTGTACTATGCCAGGCATCTTCACAGCATAATATACCAACCCGCCATGTTTCACCATCACGCAAAGTCAGGTCGATAGTACGAATACGCAAACCCGGCCTGGCATAACGCGCTTCTTCAAACATTCCATACGTAGGAAGATATACTTTGCGGTGGCGAAATATTGGCTGGTCATTTCCATATTCCAAAATCACAGTTGAATTATGTAACACCGAACGTTCGCTAACCTCAACATATCCAAAGGTAGCGAAAGACCCCTCTTTTAACGCGGATGATAACTTTCCACAATTATGTAAAAAATCGTTGTCAGATAACATCGCACGATGAATATTACTGCGTAATCTATAACCTGTTAAACTCAATTCCGGAAAAATCGTTAAATCAACATTTGATTCTGCTGCGATTTTTAATACATCTTCATGTCTGGTGCAATTATATGGTAGATTACCCAACCGGCAATCAATTTGTCCGAGTGCAATACGCATA
>JBIJDE010000593.1:0-2997 GCA_044344305.1 Armatimonadota bacterium | reverse complement strand
GGGTGGAGTTACCAACCCGGTGGTCATAACCTGAAATCCGTTGACACTATATTAACAGCTAAAGACAATGCCGAAAAAAGAGATTCTGTATTCATGCTTAATATCGGACCGCGGCCTTTTGGCGATATTCATCCTGATGAGGCTACCGTTTTACGACAGATAGGACAAAAATTGCGGGAGAATAGATAAATTATGCAGTCACCATTTCACCTGCACCGTCGGGAAAAACCGGATTCCAGTAAATTTATAGCAGTCCTGGAACGTCGCGGCGATAGAAATTATGTGCCATTTTTTGAGATGATTCCGAATTATTTTGCAGAGTTAAGTGGAGTTGAACCACCGACAGAAATAAATTTCGGTAATAATTCGCCGTATTATCTGCCGACTTTTGCATATTATTTTCAGGCGATGGCGCGTATGGGATTTGATATTGGCATTATCAATCTGTGTGGGTTTAGCGGATTCCCCGGTTATCACCCAGAAAGAAAAATTCAGGGTGATGATGGCGCTATTGTTGATTGGGAGTCATTTGAGAAATACAAATGGCCGTCTGCAAATGATATTAATGTTGAAATGATGTCAGCAACGGCAGCATTAGCACCGGAAGGGATGGGAGTATGGACTGGCGGTCCAGCGCCTTTCCAGGTGTCCATGGATGAACTGTTGGGATTTAATCGTTTAGCGATGTTAACCTATGACGACCCGGAATTGGTAAAGGCGGTGGCAGATAAAGTAGGGTCTGTTATGGTGGATATCATTGACCTTTGCTGTTCATTGCCATTTATACAAGGATTTGAGTTTTGCGGTGATATGGGACATAAAACCGCTACCATGTTGTCGCCGGATGTTATGCGAGAATATTATCTGCCATGGCATAAAAAAGCCTGCGATGCGGCACATAATCATGGTAAAAAAATAATATTACATTCATGCGGCAACCTTGCCGCCATAATGCCGGATATTGTCGCCTGCGGATATGACGGAAAACATTCGTATGAAGATAATATTATCCCTGGAATAATTGATTTGCATAAAGAATATGGCAAGAAAATAGCCTTACTGGGTGGAGTTGATGTTGATTTTTTATGCCGCGCGTCTGAAGAAAAGATTCGACAACGGGTGCGTGATTATATTGACGCCATGGCACCTGATGGCGGTTACTGCCTTGGTAGCGGAAACAGCATACCTGATTATGTACCGATTGAAAGTTATTGGGCAATGCTGGATGAGGGATAAAAATATGGCAGATAAAGTTAAAGTAATAACTAACCATTTGGGTTACCGAAATGGTCATGGTAAAAAGCATCTTTTAGTTACAGATGTGCCTGATGCGCGGAGTATATTTGGTGATTCTATATTCACTGTTTTTGAACAGAACAATTTTTCAAAATATGGACTAAATGACCCTCGGCAGATTCCGCATATCCATCGCGCATCACTGAATCGAATTCACACTGATTTTGGTACCTGGCTACAGGGTGATTTCTCGCATATTACTGAAAATGGTATTTATCAGGCATTTTGCGGTAATGAACCGAGTCCATCATTTGCCATTCGCGATGATGTGTGGTGCCGGATAATTCCTGAATGCATCCGGTATTTTCAGGTGCAAAGTTGTGGACG
Source organism: Armatimonadota bacterium (assembly GCA_044344305.1). Classification (GTDB taxonomy): domain Bacteria; phylum Armatimonadota; class Hebobacteria; order CAIYQO01; family CAIYQO01; genus JBAXQQ01. The sequence continues at coordinate 1,374 of JBIJDE010000593.1, read as the reverse complement.
AAATATGCCGGGATGGCATGATGCCTGTCATCTGGATGACGGGTATATTCATGAAACAAATAAATATATTAATGCTTCCGGGGGCTGGCATGACGCCGGCGATTTTCGGAAATGGGCAACATCCACCGCGTTAAACGCCATATCATTGCTTGTTGGACATCGTTTATGGAATGGACGTGAAGAAAAACTGGGTATTGCGCCAGGAGTATTTTTAGACGAAGCGATGCAGGGGATACATTATTTCCTTGGCATTCAGGATGAAGAAACTGGTGCGCTTTACCAAAATATTGGCGGTGGCCAGGAAGTACCCCACGACAATCTTGATTGCCGATTCACAGATAATATAAAACAAAGCGGTGATGAACGCCGTATCTGGCCGGGATGGGCAGGGCCGGCAGCTAAGTTTACCACCCTTTTTGCGCTCTACGCCAATGCATTAAAAGAAATAGATTCAGATTTGTCGCAACGATGTTATGGCGCCGCGCTAAACTCTCTACGTTTTGATATAAGTACAGATGAACAAACTGCTAACGCTTTGCAATGGCGCGCATGGGGTTATCTGGAATTATGGCGGTTCACCGGCAATGATCTTTATTCTACACCTGCTATTAACGCGATAAACAAACTTATTGATTTACAGGTTGTAAATTATATTGGCGGACAGCAGATTACCCGTGGTTTTTTTTGCAGTGGCACCGGAACAGATGATTACCATCGCAAACACACTGGAACCGGATATCAAATATGGGTGATAGCAGAATTTATTGATGCTTTTCCACATCATCCAGACGTAAATAGATGGCGTGACGCAATATCTATGTGGGTTGATGATTATGCATTAGTATTTGCAAACAGAAATCCGTTTGGATTGCTGCCGTACAGCATTTATCCGGCACCATCAATAGATCATCCCCACCACCATTACCGACAAATTGGTGATAATTTGTATTTCCGTTATTTTACCGCGGGACATAAATTTGGCACTAATGCCCGTTGTAGTCTTGATGCTACCGCTTTGTCTGCCGCATCACGTGTTCTCAGTCGTCCGGAATTAATGGATAACGCATATCAGTTGATAGAATGGACCATTGGCAATAATCCTTATCAGATATCAACAATGAACGGAGTAGGTGTGAACCAGCCTTGCGCGTTGTCATTTCAGATGGGCAATATCCCCGGTGGTGTTACCATGGGCATATTCGGTGACGAATTTGATATGCCCTGGTATCCGCACTCGTGGGCATGCACAGATGAATATTACGGGTATCAAACCAGCCATTTCACATGGGCGTTATTAGCATTGCAGGCATGTGAATATCCAGCAACTGAATAATTTACTTTAAAGAAAACTTGAAATAAAACAAAAAATAAAGG
>JBIJDE010000592.1:0-3002 GCA_044344305.1 Armatimonadota bacterium | reverse complement strand
GAACTTTTAAATTTAATAAAACTTTTTTCCTGGTGGCAGCAGTACTACTATCGGGTACAGCCACAAATGCGGGCAACCACTGTAACTTTTAAATGGATTAAATTTTCCGCATTTAAGGCAGTCCCCTTTGCTTAAATTGGAAATGGCAAATTAAATTAGGATAAGGGGACTGGCTTGTATCATGAAAACAGTAGAGACGCAAAATCTTGCGTCTCTACATGTATATATTTTTAACAGGATTAATTTATCTTGCCCATCCTGCCCATCCATGTTAATGTCTTACTTCGTCAACCTATCAATCTGTTTCAATTCATCGTCGGTAAATTCCAGATTATCCAGTGCTGCGATATTTTCTTCTATTTGTTTTACTGATGACGCGCCTATCAGTGCGCTGGTGATGCCGGGTAGACGCAGTACCCAGGCAAGTGCCATCTGCGCCAGGGTTTGTCCGCGATCGGCAGCAATTTTATCGAGAGATTTCAGCACTATCAGGCGTTCGTCAGAAAGGTTGTTTTTCACCCAGTCTGCACCCCATTTTTCAGCCGCACGGCTACCGGTGGGGATATCGCCGCCGATATACTTATTGGTCAACAATCCGCTTGCCAATGGGCAGAATGGAATTACGCCAGTACCGTATTCGATGGTTTGCGACAACAGGTCCCACTCTATATCGCGCTGCAACAGGTTGTACCGCGGTTGGTGAATAGTTATCGGTGCCCAATCGTGCTTCTCAACTATGCGGGTAGATTCGGCAAATTTTGCACCCGGATAGCTGCTGACACCGGCGTATATCGCCTTGCCTTGCTTTACCAATGTATCCAATGCGCCAAGAGTCTCTTCCAACGGAGTATTGGGGTCAAAACGATGCGAGTAGAAGATGTCGAAATATTCTACGCCCATTCTTTTCAGCGACTGGTCGCAACTGGCGATGATATATTTCCGTGAACCCCATTCTCCATACGGCCCTGGCCACATGCGGTAACCGGCCTTGCTGCTGATGATTATCTCGTCGCGGGGTATTTCCTTAAGGATTTTCCCCACCACAATTTCAGCGTTCCCCGGCGGAGTGCCGTAATTATTGGCAAGGTCAAAATGGGTAACTCCCAGGTCAAATGCGCGAAAAATTACTTCTTTAGCAATATCCGCGCCTTTATACCCGCCAAACGTCTCCCATGCCCCCAGCGATATCGCCGACAACATCAAACCGCTACGACCGCAACGCCGATACTGCATTTTATCATACCGATTATCTGCAAAATTATGCATGTTTTACCTCACAAGAATTAATTATTAAAGTTTACTCTAAATTAGAATGCCGTGCCATCATCGTTTTTTCATCAAGGTTCAGGCGTTCTTTCAGGATTATTACTATGGAATCGAGGAGTATCAGCAGGGATTGTTCGAATAGTGAACCCATGGGTTGGATGGTTTTTACCGGTTCTACATCGCTGCTTTCGCGTACCGGGGCGGGTACCACCACCACCAGGTCGGCAATCTGTGCCATGGCAGATTTCCGCCGCGATGTCAGCACCGCGACCTTGCCGCCAGCTTTTAATGCAGTTTTTACTGTTAATAGCGGGGTAACCGTTTCCCCGGAACCAGAACCTACCAGCAGCAAGTCGTCAGTTTGTAAACTGGGGGTGGTTGATTCGCCCACCACATGGCAATGTATATCCAGATGGGTAAGGCGAATGGCGAATGCCCGCATCATCTGGCCGGACCGACCGCGACCATCGATGAATAAATGCCGGGTATGAATAATCGCGTCGACCAGTTTGCCAACCTCGACAGGGTCGATTCGTTTCAAGACATTCTGCAACTCACCAATTATTTGAAAAGGTATTTCAGTAATTTTCTCTGCCATATTCCCTCACTAACCTGCCAAGAAAATATCGTTAGGTAAATAGTTTTTCGCTTAATCACGATGGGACAGACACCAGCACGGCTTCGCCGCTTGATGTCAGTCCCTGATTTCCCCTCCGTCACTGCGGTGACACCTCCCTCACGAGGGAGGCATAATTTGCCATTTGCCATTTTTAATTTTTAATTTTTAATTATTAATTCCACTACCGGTTCGCTTTAAACATCAAAAACAGACCAATAACTGTCCCGACGAAATTCGGTGCCCAGGCTGCTACTACCGCGTTTAATGACCCGTTGTCTCCCAGCGGTTGCAGCATGTTGTTAAGAGTGTAATATAAAAATATTATCACCAGGCTAAGCCCCAACCCTACGGCACTACTGGTGCGGTGATGCCGCAGTCCCAGTGGTGAGGCGATAAGGGCGAATACGAAACAGGCAAATGGCAATGCCCAACGTTGTTGAATGCGCATCTCCCAACGGGCGACTTTCGAATATTGATTGCCCATTTTCTTCAAGTCATAAATAAATTGCTGGATTTCTTCTGTAGTCAGGTCATCGGCATTTTTTCGGCTGGCGGCGATTCTAAATGGGCTTTCCCGCAGAGCAAACGCCGGTTCATTCAACAACAGATTCGCGTCTTTTTCCATTGGTTGCAACGATATGCCCTGCCCACCTGGTTTGATATAGAAAAAACTTGCGTTTTTAAATTCCCATTTATCCGCTTTATCGCTCCAGTAGGCTTTCTCGGCATACATATTCACCGACTGCTTGCCGTTTTCATAAAATATCACGGTGACATTTTTCATCACTTGTTCTTCCGCGTTGAAGTTCTCTGCGAAAAAGCCGTAAATTATTTCATCTTTCTTTTCATCTTTCAATACATACGGCATCACAGTTTTACGATTCACCTGATTTATTGCTTTGTTTGTTATCTCTACTGCTTGTTTACTCAGTACCGGCGCGACGGTGTCCGATATCCAGAATGATACCCCCGTCACCAACACGGCAAATATCAGTGCCGGTGTTGCAATGCGCATAAAGCTGACGCCGGCGGCGCGGATGGCGACCATCTCGCTGTCCGATGACATCTGGTTAAAAACAGTCAGAATTGATAGCAGCATACTCATGGGTAAGGCAAT
>JBIJDE010000591.1:0-3013 GCA_044344305.1 Armatimonadota bacterium | reverse complement strand
GTCTTCCAGTTTCAGCATCTGTATATCCGTAATAAATATAGTACCATTCATCATCAGGAATCATGGCTAACACGCTGATATCATGTTCGCCATCAGGAATCTGATAGACACACGGAGTACCTAACCGATGCCAATGTGTCAGAGAATCTGCGACAGCAGGCATGAACACTTCGCGCTGGTCACTTCCTATACTGCTACTAATTGCCACCCAACAAGAACCAATACGCTGCACACCGCGCAATGTATTTTGGTGAAAGCCAATCCCTTTTCTGTTCAGACAGCCATCTCCCTGATACAGTGGAGCGTGCGTTTTTCTCCAGTGGATACCGTCCAAACTCTCTGCCAATCCATTCCATACATTCGTTGTTCCAAAAGCAGTAAATATCATCACCCATTTGCGTTCTTCTTCAAGGTAAAAAACTTTCGCGGCATCGACACCGCTGCCGCCCTGGTCAGATGCTTCGTTGAGAATTGCTGGATATTCGTCCAGTACAATACCTTTTTTTGTCCAATGAATACCATCAGTAGAGGTTGCTAATCCAATACGTTTTATTCGAGGTGGGTCATAATGTCCAGGTGACCAATAATAAAGATAAAAAGTATTACCATTAAGTATAACACTGGAAACGTCGAGAAAATTTCCTTCCCAGTCTTCAGTAGCGGTGAGTACTGGATCAGATTGTACGCGCTGCCAGTTGATGCCATCCGTTGAACGGGCATAACCAATAGCTTCTTGACCATTGACGCTAATTCCAGAATACCATAAATGCCAGTCCGTATGAGTGACCTTAATTATCGCCACACGACCAATCCCCTTTGCTTCCCAAGGGCAGTCCAATTGAGGAGATAACACAGGGTTGCGCCAATATTTGTAATTATTCAAATTTACATTTAGAAATGGTATGTATTGTTTAAGTAAGACTGCATCAGACATAGATGCTCCTTTTTATAATAAAAATATTAGTAATTTTTATTATATTCCCAATGTAATTATTATTACAGGACTTTCGCGTTTGTCAAGGAAAGACTGGGCAACCACAAGGGATTGCCCCTACAAAATATATAAAAAAGCGAAAGTTATGTTATTATAATCTCCTGATGGTAACTACACTTTCGTCGTAACCTTCCGGTTTGTCGAATCCCAGAAGGTTGAGGCAGGTGGCGGCGAGGCTGCTGATGCCTAATTGGGTGGTGTCGTTAAGGGTTATATTCGCGGAGCCGTCGGCGTCGTAGATATATACTGGAACGGGATTCAGCGAGTGGGCGGTTTTTACCTTGATTTTGCCGTTTTCTGTTAACACGTCGCCGGTTTTCTTGGTGTGTTCGTACATGTCGTCGGCGTTGCCGTGGTCGGCCGAGATAACCAGGATGCCTTTCATCTGTTGGATGACCGGCAGGATGCGGCCGATGCACAGGTCTACTGTCTCTACGCCGATTTGGGTTGCCTGGTATACGCCGGTGTGGCCGACCATGTCGCCGTTCGGGTAGTTCAGGCGGATGAATTCGAACTTGTTTTCGCGGACAGCGTTGATTACGTAGTCGGTAATCTCGGCGCCTTTCATCCACGGGCGCTGTTCAAAGGGCAGGATGTCGGAGGTGATTTCAACGTATTCTTCCAATTCGTCGTTGAACTTTCCGCTGCGGTTGCCGTTAAAGAAATAGGTTACGTGACCGAATTTCTGGGTTTCGCTGATTGCCAACTGATGGATGCCGGCCTTTGCCAGGAATTCTCCCATGGTGCGGTCGATTGCCGGCGGGTCAACAAGGAACATATTCGGCAGTTTCAGGTCGCCGTCGTACTGCATCATTCCGGCGTATTTCACCTGCGGACGCACGCCGCGGTTAATCAACGGCAGGTCATCTTCTTCAAAGGCGCGGGTGATTTCGATGGAGCGGTCGCCGCGGAAATTAAAGAATACCACGCTGTCGCCGTCTTGAATTTTGCCAATCGGCGCGTCATTTTCGGCGATGACGAAAGACAGCAGGTCCTGGTCAATCATTCCCGGGTTATCTTTTCGGATGCCAACAATAGCTTCATGAGCAGACGCGTATTGCGCGCCGACGCCGTGAACGTGGGTGTCCCAGCCGCGCTGTACCATTGTCCAGTCGGCGTTGTAGCGGTCCATGGTGATGTACATTCTGCCGCCGCCGGACGCGATGCGGTAATCCACGCCGTCAGCGTTCAGGGTTTTCAGATATTCTTCAAAGGGGTCAACGTAATCAAGGGCGCTGGTTTCGCCAACATCGCGGCCATCCAGCAATATATGAATACGGGCTGTCTTTACGCCTTCTGATTTTGCCTTTTCCAGCATCCCTTTCAGATGGTCGATGTGGCTGTGGACATTGCCGTCGCTGAACAGGCCGATGAAATGCATGGTGGATGCGTTATCCAGCACATTGCCCACCAGGGTCTGCCAGACCTGACCACGGAACATGGAACCGGTTTCAATGGCGGCATTCACCAGCATCGCGCCTTGCGAAAATACCCGGCCGCAACCGATGGCGTTATGCCCGACTTCGCTGTTCCCCATATCCTCATCACTGGGCAAACCTACCGCGGTGCCGTGTGCCTTCAACTGGCCATACAACGCGTTTTCTTTCAACCAGTCCAGGGTTGGGGTAAGGGCAGTCTGCACCGCATCGCCGGCGGCATATTTGCCAATGCCAACGCCGTCCATAATTATCAATACCACCGGTCCTGCCGGGCCAGTGTATGCACTTTTAGCTAACTGTTCTGTCAATTTTTTTACCTGCTATTTGTATTTGAATCCGGAGTAATTATATAGCAGAAGTGGGTGCAGGTACAAGGGGAAAAGTTCTTTGTTGTTTTACATCGATTTGGTATGCACGGGTACAGGCACGAATACTGTGTTTATATTTAATTGTAAGTTTATCTTAAATCACAGTATTCAAGCCAGTCCCCTTCATAGCGAAAACCACCCCGACCTTCGGCCACACCTCCTTGGCAAGGAGGGGAGTTTAAAATGAAGTTTTGATTATTAAAGAAGCCATT
>JBIJDE010000298.1:0-6150 GCA_044344305.1 Armatimonadota bacterium | reverse complement strand
TACCGCATAATTATATTGCTATCGAAGATCAAGGTGAAGGCTTCTACATTCTGATGGCACTTGATGGGCAGATTTATCAATGGAATTTAGAAACACGATCAATACAACCAAGTGCTATTGCAAATAATCTTGATGATTATCTCACACAACACCTCCAAACTGCGTAAGCATGTACTTCGAGAAAGATGAGTTGGCTATAGGGGTATATTCAATCCCCCGGCTTGTGGTATAATATTAGTGGTGATTAAGCATGTGATTTCAAGGTGATAATTACCTAAATATGGCGACAAGATGACATTGTTCGCAGTGAAGTTGGACAAAGGAAGGGGGATTAGATGAATAAGTTTATGGGTTCTGAGATAGGGTCACTTAATGATGCATCGACCAGAACGTCTGATCTCGGGAAGATAGGTGAGATGCTTACTGGTTATGTAGCGGCACCAGAGGTTCAGCGTCGCCTTGATTTAGTGGATACTCATACCCTTATCAGTCCTGATGGTCGAATGACAAATATTACAGAGAATGATGGGATGGTCTTAGTGCAAGGACAGTCGAATCCAGGAGGCGATACTTTTTTTGTTAAATAATGCTATAATAATTGGTATACTATAAACTTTTGCTTATGGTATACCAATTCAGATAAATATAATCATCACAATCAACCCCAAACACTGTAACCCTCAACCAACATTAGTAATATTTCCAATATATCCAAAGTCTTCAATTTCGACTAAATTTTAAACTCATTTCAAACCTCCACAAAAAACTAAATTATTGATATAATTGTAACATAATAAAAACCTGGAGGCTGTCTTTATGAAGTTGATTTATTTGACTATCTTTTGCATTTCCTTGCTTTTCCCGATTTTTACATTCGCGACTACCCTGGAGCAGGTTATTTCGCGGGAGCACCCTACCTTTAACTGTACAGAGGCGACGCTGGCTGCTGGGCGTGACGGGATGGTGTATATTGCTAATGGTGGCAATCCCAGCGGGTATGTTATAAGGATGAAACCGGATGGTGGTAATAAGGTCGGGGGATCTATCCATTACGCATCACATAACGTGGCGGTTAATGGTACTGGCACTATGGCCGCGTCCGCCGGGCATTTTCAGCGTTCGATATTGTTATATAATAAAAACTTCACCCAGACTGCGTTATGCAATGATTTTCTGGTTAGTGACGCTGTCGGTTGGGATGCGCCGGGGCGTGTGGAGGTTGGCGCATCTGGCGATTTTTACGGACTTGACCAGCACCGTCAGCGCGTATTGCGGATTAACCCAGTGACGGGGAAGATTGTAACTTCTTATCCTCTGACCAAAGAAACGGCAAAAGAACGCGATGTAAATGATTTCAGGGTTAGCGAAAAAGCGCAAACATTTGTCATTTATCCCTACGCTGAAAAAATGCGTTGTATCGGGTTTGATGGCACGACAAAATATTATCCGTCAATGCCCAACATGGGCGGTTGGGATACCGATGACGATGGCAATATTTATTGGATAGATCGCTTCAATAACAACCTTATTAAGCTTGGACCGGACGGTAAGCAGGTAGCCGCGGTTAAACTGCAAATGGGTGACACCGCACCGACAAATGAACAATATATCACCAGTCTGCGCGTCAACGGGAATGACGTCTACCTTAAACGTCGACACCAGTTCGAGCTATTCCAGCATTATAATCTTACCACTGGTGATAAAATCAATGTCGTATCCATAGACTACGAACGTCTTGCGGTCACATTTCCCAATGAATTATGGACTGCCGGGCAGGATATCCCCTTTAAGATAGATTTTGCTGCTGGTGGACGAAACATAACACCGCATTGGCGGGTATGGGCGAACCCGATAGGTACTACCGAATACAAAGAACTGAAAATTAATAATGATAAACTTACGGTGCCGACAGATTGCGCCGGGATATACCAGGTGAAGATAACTCCCGAAACCCAGCCGATTCAATACGATAAAGCATCCGAATACCTGGTTAGGACGGCAATAGAAATCCGCCAGCCGGATACCAAAGGTTCAGTGTCAGTATTAACTCCCAACAACCGGGTATATTGGGGGCAGGGTGACGAAATACCAGTGAGAATAGTTATCAGAGCGGCGGAAATACCAACAAAAGTCACCTTGAAAATGAAAAGCAATACCAGCCTTGCCGTAATAGAAAAAACCGTTGATATTAAACCCGGCGAGAAAGAATGCAGTTTATCATTGACGCCGACCATGATGGCTGGAATAACTATTGGCAAATATACATTGCAGGCAGAAATACCCGGATTAACCAGTGTATCGCAAAATATCAATATCGGTTCTGGCATTCAGCCACAATTATTCACCTACGTGCAATATGGCGACTACGGCGCGACATACCCGCAGGTTGCAATTCCCAACGGGTACTGGGAAGGACCGGATGTGGTGGCTGCCCACCTGAAACAAACGTCAAAGATGGGAATAAATATGCTGGTTGACCGTATCGGCAGTCCACTGCAGATATCCGACTTGACCGGCGACCACCGTATTCGCGGCATCGGCGAGAATATCGCTAAAAAGTTGGATGCAGACCCACTATCCACCGCACCGGACAAAGCGCGACTGGACGCGGCACTGCTGCAGACGATGGGGGGATATTCATCCCTTGGCATCACCGAAATGGCGGAGCCACTGGGAATGGACGCCGGATTGCCGCTGAACACCGGTTTTGATGCACGCAAGCCGGAAGATATGTGTAAAAATATCACCACTGTAACCCAGACGTTGAAATCATTCTCGTCATTCCGCGGCTGGGTGCTGTCGATGAACTGGTGGAACTTTGGCGGGCTAAAAGACGATGCCGTTGACGCTGGCGAAGCGAAGGCATATACAGACGCATTGAAGATAGCCAAGGATACCGGCAAGTGGGACCCGGTGCTGGATAAGGTTTCCGACCGACGATACAGTTTCGGTGTTGACGCACAAAAGCTGTTCACCGACACCGCCAGAGCAGTCTCGCCAAATATCATCACTGCCAATTCTGCCCCTTACCGCAAGGTTGAGGCTTATCCGCCGGTCTCACTGAGCAACGTTGACGAGGTTGACCTACACATCCAGTGGGAACAGGTTGCCCCACCTTATACCTTCGCCCACAATGTCGATTTTTACAAGCGTCCCGGCAAACGCGCCTGGGCACACCCCGAGGTGTGGAATGACGCAGGAACCGGCGACCAAGCGTTGCCAGCATTATTTGACATGATAATGCGTGGCGCTGATGGCGTCGGGTTCTCCGGCAAGGCGCACCCATGGGGAATAAAACCCGAGGACAATCGCCTGTCCGACCACGGTTACCTGTCAATATGGCGGGCATTAGGAAATGTGACGAAGAACTATGGCGCGTGGTTTACCACTCTGAAAAATAATGACACCGTGGCGATCGTCGCCGACGGCAGACAATTCCGCATTGATGAATGGCAACATATCACCGGCCGCCATTTCGCCCGGCTATGGGAAGCATACACCACCTGCATGTACAACCACACCCCGGCAAGCATTATCTTCACCGATGATATGACCACAAACTCGTTAAATAAATATAAAGCCGTGTTATTAGTTGACCAGTGGGTAGAGATGGAACCGAAACTGATAGAAACGTTGAAAAACGCGAAAGCGGCGGGAACGGCGATATTTTATGATGATACCTGCCGCAAAGAGTTAATGACCGATTTCACCCCATTGGGGATAAAGTTCGATAAGTTCGAGAAAGATCCAAGCCAGGCTGGCGATGATGGCGCATACTGGAGATTCCAGGGTTACGTTCGCGCCAATCTTCCCGCAGTGGCGAAAGCCATTAACGCCGTTACCGCGGCACCAGCAGGAGTCGATATTGACGAAGTCTTCATCTCTGAAAGTAAAAACGGCGACGGCAAAGTTCTTTTCGTGGTGAATAACACCGTTCCCGCGCTGGATCCCGGTCAAATGTGGCGGGTATCCCTTGCATTGACATCGCGAGTGCCGGTAATCGCACCGATAAAACTGCCAGCCGATGCGAAATATGTCTACGACGTATTTGCCATGAAGAAAGTTGATGTGAAAGACGGCATAATACAGGCCGACTTGCGAACCATGCCAGCGCGGGTGTATGCGGTGTTGCCGGCGGAGATAGGCAGAGTAATAATAGAAACTGATGAAAACACCGAATCCACCGAATCAAAACAAAAGCTTCAATTACGTATAAAAATTAACGATACTGCTGGAAAACCGATAAATGCAACAATACCAGTAAAAATTAGGCAACTTTCAAATGGATTCCCTTCAGGTGAAATTATCTTAAAAGAATCAATAGAGCTTATAAATGGTTTACAAAATCCAACTGTTGTTAAGGAAACAATAGTTGATGGCACGGAAACTATTGAAGTAATAGAAATTTTCAGTGGGCAATTTACCAGAAAATATTTATACTACGATAATGGTGCTCTTGTTGTTAGGAATACTCGCAAATTTGCCATTGAAAACGCCTTTGGCCCGCATATACGCGATATGGTACTTTCTGCTGATGGAACCACGCTATTCCTGAATGCCAACAACTGGGACAATAACCTGTACGCCGTTGATACCAAAGCGGCAGCAATAAAATGGCGTGGACGCGTCGGGCATTACTTCGCCTTTGCTCCGCAGCCATTAAAGAGCGGATTTGCTGTACAGGGATTCGATTTTAATTCTGCTGAAGGTTACCACATGTACCTGGTTGGCAATGACGGCAAACTGGCACGTCGATTCGCGTTGTATGGATTGCCAAAACGCCTTGTTCATCGGTTTGTGCCGGCAATATTGAATGACCGCATCAACAACTTCGCAGTTGCACCAGACGGTAGTTGGGTTGCCAGTGCCGGTGACCTGGGACTGGCGGTTTGGAACGCCGACGGAAAACTGTTATGGAAACAGGACTGGTGGAAGAAAGAACGCCACACCGCCACCCTGGCAGTACAAAGTGATAACAAGCTGATTGTTATTGAAGGGATGTTGATGACAATATACCAGGCTACTGACGGCACCAGAATGTGGCAGCAAAGCCTTGCGCCTACCGGCGAAGTTCGCAGCATAAAGGTTAGCAAAGACGGCCACACCATCGCCATCCAAACCACTACCGAAGGCGGACGGGTATTCGTACAGCGAGATGGCAAACCATTGACCACACTTATTACAAATAGCGGCACCATCGACCTTTCCGAAGATGGTTCTACCGTGGCGGTGACAGAAGATAACCTGCTAAAACTATACTCGACAATCAGCGGTTTGCAATGGACATTCGCCTGTGACAATACCGCCCGCTGCCCGCGTATATCACCGGATGGCAAACAGGTGGCAATCACCAGCGACCTGGGCAGCCTGTATATCCTGAATATTGACGGCACACTACAAATGGAACACGACCTTGGCGCGGTGGCAACGACGGTTTGGCTGCGCGACAATACATTAGTTGCCGGTACCTGGGAAGGAACCATAAGCTGGTTTGCTAATAATACCTTGGTTAAATCAATGAGAATCCAGCCTGACCCCACTATCACCGATATGCGCGATAAACTGCTAAAGGATGACGGCGCACCTACTACACGAATATCTGAATGGAGCAATGCCGAAGCGCAGGCGAAACCGATAACGCCGAACCTGCTGGCAGACAACAAGGCTATTATCCGCTTCGTGCCATCCGGCAATTGGGGTGGCGAAATTGCGTTGCAGCAAAATGCTAACATACTTTATGATGGCAAAGCCGACCCGCCGACAGACACCTGGCTGGGATGGCACAACGTTAACCAATTTGCGGAAACATCGCCATTCAACTACCTGCTGCTGGACTTTTTCAACACCCAAATAAAACTTACCGGTATCACGCTGGTAGAAGACGCGACTCACCCCGAATCATGGTTGCGCGACGCGACGCTGGAATATTGGAATGTGACAAAAGAACAATGGTTGCCAATAATGCCGTTATTATCCAATAGTGCGACACACACCCACATACTGCCGCAGCCAGTAGAAGCCGCGCGATTCCGCATTGTCATGCCATGGGGATTAGTGGGCAACCTGCGACTTGCAGAAATCGTCTTACATGGCGAAACGCTGGGGTCATCGCACCCTGATGTTATTGCCAAAAAGCCGCTTGCTGTACTG
>JBIJDE010000550.1:0-3341 GCA_044344305.1 Armatimonadota bacterium | reverse complement strand
GACGAAAACGAAGACGACATGCAAAACCTGACATATCCCGGCAGTCCGGCCAAGTTCATACTTACCGGCGCATATTCCGGTGGCCGCTGTATCGCCATTGATGCCGACAAACAAGTCGCCCCCATTTGGCGACCACCATTTGGCCATGTCGTGCCAAACTGGAAATTTGAAATCGTTGAAAAGCCAGAACCCGGGCAATACCGCTGGCTACAATTCGCCTGGAAAGCATTGGACGCCAAAACCACCGGCATAACAATAAGAATAGACGGCATGGCATTCAACGCCGGCAAACCAACCAACATAATGAGCGTAAATCCCAAAAAAGTTGCCGATACCCCACCCACCGAATGGACCACCGTCCGTATAGACCTGTGGGATTACCTGAAGCGTCCCGCCACCATAGACATGATGGCAATAGCAGCAGAAGGCGGCCCGGCAGCATTCGACCATGTGGTATTGGGAAGGAGTGAGGGGGATTTGCCGAAATGATTGTGTGAACCTTTTTTGTCTGAACCTCGGATTGAACCACAGATTAGTATGATTTGTTATGATTAAATGATTAACGCTGTATTCCTTATTAAAAAGGTTGCAATTAATATATCCGGCATATCTACAGAACCGGAAAATCATTTTAATCATTTTTAATCATTTTAATCTGTGGTTCAATATACAACCCCCCAAATACCTGCTAAAATGTCGCCAACGCAATATTTTAAGGATGTTTTTATTATGAATGCTAAAATTACTGAACTCAGCCAGCCGCAGATTGGGTGGCGTTATCACTCTGGTTCTGTTATATATGTTGAACGGTTTCGTGATGGACGGCTTATTGCCGGGGAATTGCAGGCGACCGGGATACCTATTCATGACCGGCATGAGGATGCTAATACCCACGCATTTGATTTGCAGGTGGATGGCGAGTCGCTCTATTTCGGGTGGGAATTGGCGGAAAGTTGCGTGGTTAATGACGCTGCCAGCGGATGCCCGGAAACTGTTATTGTGCTGAAACATTCGTGGAAACCGTTGCAGTTGAATATTCGCACCACTGCCGCCGGCAATGGTTTTTTCCGCCGACGCATGTCGCTGACCAGTCTTTCCGCTGATAAAACCATGTCGTTGAATATGGTCACCCCGCTTATTGGCTCCGCCTTCTGGATGGCTGATTTCGTTGATTTCGGAAAAGCTATTCAACATGAGTCAGGCAATTTGCCATATAGCATTGGGTGGATGCAGGATAACGAATGGGGTCAGGAAGGCAATTTCCAGTGGCAGGACGTGCCATTGCGTACAGAAGTGGCATTTGGCTCTTCACGCGGCCGTAGCGGCCATACAACGCCGTTTGCGGTGGCTCATAACAACCTGTTTGGTGGCTATTTTGTCGCCGGTTTAAGTTGGTCTGCAAATTGGCGGATGTCGTTCACCTGCGACCAGGGTGGCGACACCCGGTTGCGATACGCTTTAATGCCGGTATCCCCTGCCCCAATGCGGTTGATTGCTCCAGGTGAAACCATCGTTTTGCCGGAAACGCACTTCGGGTTAAACGCGGAAGGATTCGACCAGGCTATCCAGTCATGGCATAACTACCAGCGCCAGCATATTCTGCCGAAAGTCGGTGATGGCAAACAGCCGTTAATCTACAACCACTGGGGATTCACCGAACATGAGTTGAGCGAAACAAGTTTGCGCCGAGAAATTGAAACAGCAACCGAACTCGGCGCTGAACTATTCATGGTGGATGCCGGGTGGTACGCCGATGCCAACACTTCATGGGGGGATACCAGCGGAGACTGGCAGGTCGGCAACCGTCTGCCCAATGGGTTGGAACCAGTATTTGAACTGGCGCGATCAAAAGGGATGGCTTGCGGATTGTGGGTAGAGATTGAAAGCGCGGGACATTTGTCAAAACTGGCGAAAGAAAAGCCGGAGTGGTTCATCCATCGCTATGGTAATAAAATTGGCCGTGTTCTGGACCTTGCAAAGCCGGAAGTAAAGCAATATGTCGAGGATAATATCATCCGACTGATAGAACAATACAAACTCGAAATGTTCCGTCTTGACTATAATCTCGACGCCTATGAAGGCGGATTTAACGAACGCGATGGCCGTCAGGAAAATACCCTGTGGCGGCATGTTGAGGCAATTTACGAAATTTTCGACAAAGTGCGCGCGAAATACCCGAATATGCAGTTGGAAAATTGTTCCAGCGGCGGCGGACGCACCGACATAGGCCTGAACAGCAGATTCACCACCGCCTGGATATCCGACTGGATGCGAATGCCAAGAACATTGCGTATCCTGAACGGCATGAGCATGGCAATGCCGGCAGAATACCTGAACCGGCTGTTTGGCGTGTGTATGGAAGGCAGCTACAAAGGCAACCCGGAAATACAGTTACAGGCGATTATACTCGGTCATCCGACTATCTCCGGTCTTACTTACAGTCTGGCAGAGATGAACCCGGAACTGATGGAACTTACAAAGAAATATATCGGCATCTATAAAAACTTCATCCGTCCATTCCACCGCGACGCCCGTCTGTACCACCACACACCGGTGATACCTGGCACCGAGGCCAGCGGATGGTGCGTATTGGAAAACGTCGCAAATGACCGCACCCGCGCCGTCGCCGGCATATTCCGACTGGTGAATACCCTGGAAGACACTTACCTGCTAAAGTTCCGCGGACTTGACCCCGGCAAACGCTACCGGGTAACCACCGAACCCGGTGGGTTAGTCTGTGAAGTAGACGGCATAAAACTGATGGAACGCGGAATAACAGTACGACTGGATACCGCACTAACATCAAATATGCTGTTGTGCGAGGCGGTGTAATAGATTTATATCGATACAGCCAGAAGGGAGCGATTTGCGCGCCTTCCCCAGAACACGAAACGGTATATCATTTAAAGATTGTGCCGATTGTAGAGACGCAAAATCTTGCGTCTCTACGACGACCACATTCTTTCATTTTAATGTAGTTTCTGGTGGGTGACTGAATATTAATTACCTATTTTGTTAGATGTGTAGGTAAGCTTGGATATTTCATAATGAATGAAATAAAAATTAATAAATCAGCATGATTTGACAATATTTTTATCAATTATTGATAATCCAACCCCTTTAGGGGTGACATCTTAATAGCATTTCATCAATAAATAAGAGCCAGAACCCCTTTAGGGGTGACATGTAAAAAACGTTTTATATTTAGAACCGGAACTGAAATATAGAAACGTTAACATGTCACCCCTGAACGGGGTTTGTTTTTCATCATAATCATTCTCGACTATTAACATGTCACCCCTAAAGGGGTTGGATTGTACTCAAACTGAAAATCGAAAACT
>JBIJDE010000590.1:0-3019 GCA_044344305.1 Armatimonadota bacterium | reverse complement strand
CTGTACGTATTTTGCCACCAGCCATATCAATAATATGATTTGCTTCATCAGTACCAAGGTCGTATTCAACACCGGCATATAAATCTTCAGTATTTTCACGAACAATCACAATATCAACATCAGAATAACGTGAACGTACACCTTCATAGGATTTACACGGTCTAACGCACGCATACAAATCTAATTCTTTTCGAAGTGCAACATTAACACTACGGAACCCGGAACCTATCGGGGTTGTAATCGGAGCTTTTAAAGCTACACCATTACGACGTACTGACTCAATGGTTTCTTCAGGCAACGGAGTACCTAATTCTTCCATAATATCCACACCGGCATGGGCTATTTCCCAATCAATCTTGACACCTGTTGCGTCAATTACTCTTCTGGTAGCCTCTGCCAGTTCCGGCCCTGTACCATCGCCGGGGATTAAAGTGATACGATATGACATTTATTTCCTCCAAATCCCGCTGTTTAAGCAGCAAACTAACGGGGTGTTGTATTATTAATATTACACAGAATCTATTAACATTCCTGCAAAATATGAAAAATTTTGTTATTAACAGTTCAATTTGATATGATATTAATATCAAAGTAGGAGATCGTCATGGCTATAATCGGATTTGTGTTATTACTGATATCTTGCATATCATCATTGATAAACTTTATTCTCGGGTTTAAAATATATGAGTATGCCAATACTAAAAATTGGTTGAAAAACATTTCAATTTTAACAATTGTTTTATCTTTTGCCTCATTAATATATTTAATGGTAACAGGTGATACAACAGTAAAATATGTTGCTGAACATATTGCACCATTATCAGCACCAATTGGATACAAGATAGCCGCAGTATGGGCTGGTCAAGCTGGTGGATTGTTGCTTTGGGCATTAGAATTGCAGTTAATATCTGCTGCAATTTCTATAAAAAAACAATCTGGAGCCAATATGATATTGGCATTTATCATTACTGCGTTAAGTACGATGGTGATATTAAATAATCCATTTGCTATCTCAACTAATATTATACATGCCGGATTAAATCCAATTTTACAAAATAAAATGATGCTCATTCACCCGCCAATGTTATTCTTAGGATACGCATTATTAGCCATACCATTCGCAGTGACCATAGGCGCATTAATAGAAAATGATCATGTGAAATGGTATAAAAATGTAAAAATATGGCTGGTTTTATCTGCAATCGCATTAACTGCCGGTAATGGATTTGGGGCAATATGGGCATATCGTACATTTGGCTGGGGTGGATTCTGGTCTTGGGACCCGGTTGAAAATACGTCATTTGTTCCATGGATTTTATCAATAGCATCCCTACACGCATTACATTTGTCAAAAACAGATGGTAAATGGCTGCGTCCTGCAGCATTATCATCATTATTTGCTTTTATAACAGTAATTTATGGCAGCTTCCTGGCGCGTAGCGGATTATTGGCGGGAGCAAGCGTACATGCTTATGTCAAAGGCGAACAATTATTATTAATTACTTTATCAACATTACTTATAACATCTGTCATATCAACAATATTTTTTGTTTATCTGCGTTGGAATAGTTGGTTTGCAGAAAACATGAATAACTCTATTAAACATCGATTAACTGTATACGGAACAATAACTTTATATGCAATTGCAATATTAGTTCTTGTCGGGATGACCTTGCCAATATTCCATTTATCACCACGTACCGAAATATACAATCTTTTCATAGCTCCTTGCGCTTTATTGTTTTCCATTTTCATGTTAATTCAATATCAATCAAATAGAATTATCATCTGGTCATCAATTCCAATCTCACTAATAACAATATTTATTTTGATGCCGGAATGGATTCAACAAGATATGCATCCACTATCAAAACTTCAAGCATTCATTGATATATTGTTGCTATCCACATCAATAACAATTATTTTAGGCAGCTTTTTTCAATTAATCACACGTAAAGTCACTTTTTCAGCATCAGCTATTGTATCACATTTTGGAATAATGCTTATAATAATAGGAACTATTATAAGCGGTCATCAAAATGGCAAAGTAGACCATTTCATTACCAGTGGTACATCATTTAAATATGCCGGGGAAATTATAACGATAAATGAAGTATGGGAGAAAGATGGCGCGCGAATAGTTGAAGTGGCAAATAGAAATAAAATTCATGATATGTCTATTACAGAAGATAGCCATTTTAATATGAGTTTACGTAAAGCATGTATTATCCCAGTATGGTGGGGTGATGTATATATTACTCCGCAAGAAATATTACTTGATGAAATAATGATGAGCGGAAAGAAAATGCCCACCGGCGCGATGATAACAGTCACTGCAAAACCAGGAATAAGACTGGTATGGATTGGGTTAATAATAATTGCAATCGGATTATTATTAACCCTTATAATCACTTCGACAAGTTCAGTGACCAATCACTGAGCCTGCCGAAGCGACAATATTTAAGCAATTTTCTCTTTTAAAAGTGATCGTCCAGATCTTATATCGACTCTCTGATTAGCCTTAATAATTCTTCTCTGGTAAACGGTTTTCGGATAATTGCTGTCACTTCTAAACCCACCAATTCTTTTACCATATCTTCTTCTGTCAGACACGACATTGCAATAATGGGTTTATCCATAAAAGTATTATTCAGCTCTTTAACAAACTCCGCACCTACAACGCCAGGCAACCTCATATCTGTTAATATCAAATCAGGATCTGAATTAAATAACAAACGAGCTTCTTTTACTGAATCTGCTGTTAAAACATCATAATCCTTACCTAACATTATTGACATTGCCATACCCAAAGTGACTTCATCTTCGATAATTAATATCTTATATCTGCGATCCATCGTAATCCCCTTTGTCAGCTGCAATTATCCACAATTGCCTGACAACTATTTAGTAATAAATAGACATTCATTCGGAATAATCTGTTTTTCCTGCAATGAACTTGCCCAACGCAATCTGGCAGCTGCAGGACCACCGCCATTTTCATAATAATCGAACAGAATTG
>JBIJDE010000132.1:0-10856 GCA_044344305.1 Armatimonadota bacterium | reverse complement strand
CATAGTCCAGAGCATCGCTCTCATCGTTATAAGTATTTTGTAGAATAGATATTAAATTTTACGAAAAATCCATTTTAAAATACAATCCAACCCCAGAGGGGTGAGATGTTAATAGTCGACGATAATTCTTATATAAAGTTAACCCCTTTAGGGGTGGCATGTTAAATGTGTCAAAATTTCAGTACCGGTTCTTAATTTAACATCATTAACATGTCACCCCTAAAGGGGTTTTGATTCTTCTATTCCATTGCTATTCTATTAATATGCCACCCCTCTGGGGTTGAATTGAAAATAATTGAAAAAAATATATTCAAATCACACTGTTTTATTCAAAAATAATCATATAAATCATTAATCCCTATTCATTAATTCCTTCACCAATTTCGCTGTTTCATCAACTACTTTATATCCGGCGCAAGTTTCCATACGTGCCCAGTAAATTGCGCGTCCGGAATAGCCGCCGCCGAGGATACCGTAAATTGTAGGTACGTAGCCAAGACAACCATTGGTTAGTTGGGCAATCATGGTGTGCTTTGCGGGACTTCGACGTCGTATATCTAACCCGAATTGGCAATATAGTTCAAACGGATTAGCGGCAATTACCAGGTCGCCAATGCGAATTGCTGACAGCGGCACTGCTTCCTGCGGATTGTCGTGGAATTCATCCCACAAATGCAATACCCCATCAACGTCAATCACGTAATCCCAACGACTGGAATTATCCTCACCTTTTACTTTTGTAATCCGCGCTGCAGCCAATTCATCTTCTGTTGGCATTCGCACAGTCAACACAGGTGCGCTGTTTACCGCTTTGATAACTGGATTATTAATGGGGGTGGTAGATCGCAGCAACCGCAGCGTTTCGGCGGCGAGGGCAGCGCCCATTTCGTGCAGACGCTGTTCGCCATCATATCGCCATGGTGTTTTCGACATATCCCATGGCGAAGTGTCGCCACTGGCTCCCTGCAGGTATAAAACCGGCACTTCATCTGCCAATGCTTCGCGGATAACACGACGTGCTTCCCCCGGAAAATCCGCAGATGCATAATACTCGCCTTCGACGCTGGTACTGTGACTGCAATTGTTGTGGCAAATGGCGATATATTTGCAATCTTCGTCCTGAACAAACAGCACAGTATGGGTCGGGTCGTCGGGGCCTTCCAGTCCGGTAAATTCTGGTAGTGACGAATCACCATACATGGTATGAGTGTCGTCTTTCCAACACATACGTCGGTTAAATCCTACATGTGCCTGACCGGTTGCTGAACCTACTTTTGCTGGCGCGGCATTTGCAAATGCATCGCTTGCCGCACCTTCAATATTATCATATACCAGTTGTAAATAATTATCATCATCCGGCGCGTCATGAATCAGCGACCACGCGTGACCACCGGTATGGGTATGTGTGCTTGATATCGTGATATTGCTAACCGGTAATCCGGTTACACGACTAATGATAGCGCGCATTTCGTTAAACTGTGTCATTTTGAAAATACCGGCACTATCCATACTGACCAAACAAATCCCGGCATTACGATTAGCAATATACAATATATTTATTTCAAGCGGATCCCGGACATGGGTCATTCTGCGGTTATGCAACTGCCCGGGTAAAAAAGAGCCAATTTCAGGATTAATGGTACGGCAGGCGGCGCCGGCACGACAGCTATTTACCATTTTTCTTTCCGCGTAAAACTCCGGCATTTCCGGTGCGTCTTCGCGGGCATCACGCATTTGCTGGCGAATTATTTTAAATCCCAGACTGGTATACAACTTCCAGGCGCGTTCGTTTTCAACCTGTACTGTTAAATCCATCACCGGTGGACCATACAGGTCGCCAATCTCCATCAACCTGGTCATAATTATTCTACCCGCACCAACCCCCTGCATGGTACGACGAATAGCAATGCCAAACCAGCTCTGGTTTTTGCGTTCTTTTTCATCCCACCGGTACCACGCCTCGCCGTGAATCATCCCGTCATCATCCACCAGAACCAGGCAAACTTCATACGGGTCATCAACCATAGCGGTGCGTTCCAGCGATTTTTCCCGGGTGCGGCAACTTGGCGGCATATAATATACGCCGTCTTTGTCCGGTATCGCGGCGTAAAAATCCACCATGGCTTCCGCGTCGGACAATTCCAACAGGCGGACAGTAATATTTCGGCCATCCCGCAGTGTTAAATGGCGGGGGGTAGCAAATCGACGATCTTGTGGTTTCATATTTTTCCTCTTAACTGCACCAGCCTGTAACTTGTGCAAGTTATTTTTTATTTGCCGTTGCCGCCCAATTCCCTGCAACAGTCAACTACGAACTTCGTCTGTTCCATGGTACGGTTCGGATAACCGGCTACGCCAAGGATGAAATGGTCACCAGGTGCGGCATCTCGAATCATCCGGTGAATGTTTTCACGCACGGCTTTGCGGTTGTCCATCGGGCCGGCCAGTTCATTGACCCCGACCATGATAGTGATGCGGTCACCCAGTAATTGGCGACCATCCGCCACAGTGACGTTACCAAGTGGCGGTGTTGTGAAGGCATGGACAGCATCCATCTTTGTGCGCTGGTAGAGTGGCAGCAAATCGCGAATCAGGCCGCAGGAATGATGGAAGTAGAACTTACCGGCAGCATGGGCGGCGTCAGCGCGAGTGTCAGTCAGGTCAAGATTGCACGCCTCGAACATTGCTGGTGAGATAGCTGTGGTTGAAGTATCATCCACACTGACCACCACATCAATGTCTGATTGAACGCCGACTTTCAGCCGCTGCAAGTAATTAGCCTCCATAACAGTGAAACAATCACGCAGGGCATTGGGCGCATCAGCCCAGAGATAGGCCAGTGTCGCCACACCTGAATAAACACGATACATCATCCCCAGCGGCGTGCCGTCCATCGAGCCCAGAATAAGGCCGTCGTCGCCGATGAGTTGCCGCCGCGTCCGGGTGCGGTCAACGCCGGCCGGATCGAGCTCGATGATCTCATCCTCGAAGATGGCGGCCAGCGACGGCAGATCCTCTGGTCCTTTCACCAGGTGCTCGCTCCAGTTGCTGGAAACCGCGCCGGTGGGATCACGGCAGACCACAATCACCTCGCGCAGGTCGCCCGCCGGCGTGTGCCAGAGGTTGGTCGTCACATCGCCCTCAGTGCGACTCTCGACAGTGACGTTTCGCCGGGAGATCTTCACCGCCGGCATGCCGAACCAGTCCATGATGTCCAGGCCCAGGTGGCGGGAGAAGACGACCGTGGAAGTGTCACCCCACTGCACCTCTCCCAAGGCGGCAGCCAGCGCCGGGTCCATGTTCTCACGATTGGGCTGGTTGTAGGGGTCGCAATGACCGGTTACCGGAATCCACTCCGGCTGTTCGTGCTGGAGAACTTTCAGCAGGTTTTCACGACGGGTTATCATAGACTTTTCCTTTTAAATATTTGGTTTTATTACAGATTATCGTATATCTTCAGGCAAACATGAACAGGCATTTAAGCCTCCTTTGATAATGGCAGAAACGACTTTCTCAGTATCCACAGGGTGACAAAGTAAAGGGACAATGCCAGTATCAACGCCCCGGGAAGACCAATATGGTTTTGCGTAAGATGAATCAGCGCCATCATTATAGCCATCATGAGCGCAATTCTGGGAAAACGATGAACTAATGCCCAGAGACTGTTGCGAGCCTCATAAGCTGCAATCACCCCGACCATCGGGAACATAGTCATGAAACCACCCAAATACTGCCTGATGGCAAGCAGACCGATCACCACCATCACAATAGCTGGCAGTTTTATCCATATCGGCAATGAAGTGCGATGGTGTGGTTCGTCACGGGCAGGCAACCAGCGTATAAGTATCCAAGACAGGACAGCTATTCCGATTACTGCACCCCAGAATACGCCTTCACCCACAGGCAATGATTGGAAAATTCCCGCGCCAATAACGCAATAACCAACGGCACAAATCGCAATTGCCGCCATGATTGGCCAGCGCAAATATCCATGCAAAACCCACACGCCAAAGGTGAAACCAAATGACGGAACTATTGCCAGCACGTTTGTAGCATCTACCGGCCGGCCCAGCGCCAATATTGCCAATGTGAAAGGTACCGGAAGCATCAATACAAAAGCTTTTTGTTCCGGGTGGCGCAAGAAGGCCACTCCCGTTCCCATAATGGATACCCCGGCAATTAAGGCCAATCCCCAACTGGTGAAAATCGCGTTATTTTCCATTACGAATTCCACTACTATCCTTATGGAGATCTCTTAATAGTTCAATAGCGGCTTCCGTAACCTTTTCCAGTGCATCCAACGGCAGTTTAGAACCGGCACCGGTACGGGTTTCGTAGCCGCCACCTGCAAATGCGCGACGGGTCGGTAGATAGCCGGCATACCCATTGCAGAAATGCGCGACAAAGGTATGACGTGTAGGTGCCGCTTTTTTGATGTCGAGTTGCGCCTCAACAAAAGGTTCTCCCATCAAGCCGGCCAGACTCAGGTCGCCGATGCGGAAGGTCTGAATTTCATATGGAAAAACAGGATTTTCGCGACGGGCATCATTGAGATCCAGTACAGCTACAGCATAGACCCAGTCCCAGGCCACACTGGTGCATGTGTCATCATTCCACATTGGCTCCGGATTTTGCTCCAGCAACCGTGTAGCCGTCTCTACCTCGGTCGGATCCAACTCCCGAATATTCAGCGGCACAACAGTTCGCCGCAGGTCAATATTATCAACTTTTACTGATCGCATTGTACCGAGAACTCGATGCGTAGTTTCCGATAGCAGGTGCGCCATGTGCTGATGATCGAGTCGGTAGTCAGGATTTGTGTGGTCCACGTGATGAATGTTGCCGCAGCAGCCGTTGACCACCAAAGGGACGCAATCGTCACCCCAGTGTTTGCGCATCTTCGCAGCCCAGGCACCGGGCCAATCGCCGATGACGAACCGGTGCGGATAGCCGTGACATGGATGGCAGGTATGGTGCAGAAGAGCAGCAACTACCCGACCGTTACCATTGGTAAATGTCGCAACCGCAACTTCCGGATCTATTGGTCCCTCGACGTGTAATATGCCTGGATCGCAATGCGATGGATGGCAGCGCGTTGTGCCGTCACGCATGACGAACCGCCGGTTGAAAGCTATCCGACCGTCGATGCCATGCCCCACAGCCATTGTGACCGGTTCCAGATTTTCAATAGCGCGTCCAATCGCCTCAATACAACGGGTTATAGTTGGCTCGTTGTAACGATCGTCGCCGCCCATCAACCAGGGATATTCAAGTGGAAAACGCGTTCTGGCACCGCTCAGAAACAGATGTCCGAGTGAAGGCGCAGCATGGTTCTGGGTAACATGCACCATGATTGCTTCAGGACGAAGACCAAAGCGTTTAGCAGCTTCCTGCCGGATACGATCCGACCAATCGCAGCCTATAGACAGCAAATCAACCGACAGTAGACAAAGGCGCTGTCCACTGGATTCGACCACCAGGGCGTTCGCGTATAACTGTTCGCGAATCTCTTCAACCGGCCGCATCCGCCCGATATCACCGGCTAATTGAATGCCCATTTCGGGTGTAATATCCACGCGTGCTGCCCCAGCTATAAACCCCTCTTTATTCATCGCCTACCTCATTATGTTTATTTCTGAATCCATAGCTTTCTTGATTACGGGGTTTCCGGAGTATCACATTCCGGGAACAAAGAGTTTATCGTCCTGACAGTTTCCTCGACGAGAATCTGTCCACCTTCCGGACCGACCCAACAGGACTTGACCTGGGCGCTGTAATGCCCACCGTCGAGTGCACGCTGTGTCGGCAGATAACACCCATTGTTGGAGCCGTCAGCCAGTTGCACAAGGAAGGTTTGCAAGGCACGACTGCGGTTGCGAATCCGCATCCCATAATCTACAAATAACTCGAATGGGTTGGTGGCGAAGACAACGTCACCCAGGCGGATGATGTGGCTCTCAACCTCGTGCATCGGGTTTTCTCCCTGCTGCTCGTAACGACTGACTAGGTGACAGACCGGCCCGAACGGCCAAATGCGCTGAAAGGCATAATGCTGTTTCGACCGTTCCATCTCGTTCATCGTAGGGATTCGTTTCTCAAGCAGATATTCAGCTTCAGTGACCTTTACCCGTGGCAATCTTAGCTTTTTAACTTCATGCGTTAATTCAAGGTTGTCTTGCGGCAGCGATGACGTTGCCAGCGCCTCATCTACCGCGGCGATGATGCGACGGGCGATGATACCTTTGGCATCATCACCAAGGCGCTTTCGCAAATCGTTTTCCTCCTTTTTATCGCTAAGGAGATGTGGCGACATGTCACCCGCCGGCGCACATTGCGGCAGCAGGTGGATGTTCGCACCATACCGGGCAGCCACCCCATCGCGCACATTATGCCAGAAGTCGGAAGAGAAGAACTCACCGTGCTCATCGCATTGTGATGGACAGGCCAGGTTCACCAGTATCCCAGTCAATGCGCCGGTAACGTCTCGGGTGAATAGCAAGTTCACAGCATGGTCATCGCAGGATTCGAAGCCGCGAAAATCTGCCTGACTGGTGTTGCCATACATCTGCGCCGAACCGTCGGCATATGTGGCGCGCCGACAGCGGCCCACTACGGCATAGCCGAAACCGCGCGAGATGCCGCCGGACTTCCGACCATTCCAGGCCTGTTCGATAATGTCGGCCAGCACTGTGACCAGCCAGAGTCGATACTCATCAGGCTTCATAAATTCCGGATCGTTCTCCGGCTCTTCATAAGCACCGCTATTCTGACACGGCGCATTGTGCGTATGTGTACCGTTGACGGTTATCTTATCCCGGTCCAGATCATGACAACGGCCAGCCAACGCTGATAGCAAATCAGTTTTAAAACCTTCATAAGGAAGGTCGCAGGAAAGGAATAAAGCCTGTTCCGCCATGCCGTCCGCATCCGTCACTTCCAGCGCCAAAGCCGTCGCTGTCAGCGGTGAGACAACTTTATTGGAGATGCGTGTGTGAAATTGTCCCTGCACCAATGTCTTTCGTAGCGGTGAGATCTCCCCGCGCGCCCAACCAATCATCAACTTACCAGTTGCCATCTTAATCTCCTTGCTCAGATTGCAGAATTTGCATTCAAAGACCACTTTATACTTTGCTCCAGCAGGCACTCACCTTCGGCGCGGCTCGGACACCAGGTGTCCAACATTAGTAGCGCCGGGTCAAGTGCCCGTACCAGCGGCTCGATGTTCTCCGCCGGCACCTGGATGTGCACGATGCGTCCGGCGGCTTGAATCTGCTGGTACATATCCAGATGCCCTGGGCCGTTGGCCGGCTCGAAGGGGGCAGGCACATACTGGATCACGCGCATGTACGGCAAGGAGAGCAACCGCGGTAGGTGCTGCTTGGCGTCACCACCGTCCAAATGATACCACATCGCCCCATAGGCCTGCCCGTAGACATCCAGTTCAGGGACCACAAAGCGGTCGAACATCTCTGGCGAGAGCATGCAGGAGACGTCCGACTGCATGCTGATGAACGGTTCCGGCGCCCAGAGCGCCATCCAGCCGGCGTTGCCGTACCAGTACGCGTGCCCCGCTTCGCGCAACAGTGTCTGCAGCTCCTGACAGGCCCGCAGTTGATCCTGCGCCCCGATCATAATCGCCTCCGCTATCCACTTGGGATGGTCCACCAGCGCGTATAGGAACTCCTGGGTACCCATATGCATTGAGAGCAGGTCGTTGGCAGGCAGGCCCAACACCGAGCCCACGAGGAAATCATCGTGACCGGCGGCGGCACAGAGCGCCAGCATCAGTGTGCGGAATTTACGCACCCATGTGTTATCCGGATCATGCCGGAATGGCGTGGGATGGGAGAAATCCACCGCCCGTGTCTCGAACCAGATCGTGTCTGGCGCGAACCGCGGCGTGCCGTTCAGGCTGTTCATCCACCCGGCCATTTGTATATACGACGGAACCGCCTCCCCGCCCCACCAGGTGGATTCGAGTTCATGTAAGGTTAACGCTATTCGATAATCAGGATCCAAAAAACGCATCTCATCATTTTCTGGTTCAGCAACAGGCGTTGGAGTTCCATCCGGATTCGGAGTCCGTACCGCAATGCAAGGTCGGTCTAAACGCTCACCATGCCATAACGCCGTCAGCCTTCGCTGTGCCTCCGACCAATCAGATTTATATTTCATAATTATCCTTTTACGCGAACCAGCGACATCGGCGGCATGGTTACAATGTTGTTATTTACATCTGGTACAAACTCAGTCACCGGTTGCAATATATCAGTTGCAAATATCCCTGTTGCCTCGCTGAAAACGCCAAAACCATCCAGCGATACTTCGACGCTGTCAGTTGCGCTGAAATTAATAAGGAATCCGTAAATACTGCCATCTTTACGAATAAAATTAGCGTCTATTGTTTTATGCTTCTCGGTCAGTTGCGGCGCGTCAATATCCAGTTTCAATACTTCGCCGGGCAGAGCGTCGGTGTAAAGATTCATCACTTTTACCATGTCAGATAATTGAACCTGACCATCATGGACATGTATTATTCCCATAGTATTTATCAGCGCGTAAAAATTAGCAACTTCCAATATCTCACCCATTCGGCAGAAGGCATTTATATACCCGGCGGAATACAGGCAGTGGCGAATGTCATTTGGCTCGTAAAATCCGGCGTGGTCATTATGGCTGGCGCGGGTCCAGTAATTCCATTCCACAATACCGATGGTGGCATTCAGGCCGGCATCACGAATTGTCTGCGCCTGCCGTTGCAGGTCGGCTTCTTTATCTACAAGGTTATTGGCAACACTCGCCATGCTTTCACCAATTGTAATGTTGTCGCCGCTACCGCAATAACGAGTGACCACCAACATATCAAATAAATCAGCAGCTTTCTCAATTACTACTGAACGCCATTGATTATTGGCATTTTCACGCAGACTGCCGCCTTCAAACTCGCCGATTACCATAATCCTTGCTTCTGGATAGACTGCTCGCACTGGTGGGATAAACTCGCGCAGTTGTGCGGCATACATATCACCGGTCATGTGACCGTGTTCATGAATCCAGTAATTCTCATTTCCAAACAGCAAATATACCGCTGGCACCGCCAATCCGCGAGAAATATACCAATTGCGGATATAGGTTGCCCATTCCGCCGCCTGTTCCGGCGTTGCGGTTGTCAGGTTAAATGTAATAAGGGGAATGATGTTTTTTGCCGCGCAAAGCTCCAGAAATTCATCCGTACCAAAGTCATAGTAAACTTTATATTTGAACTGCGGGTCATCACAAACAGGACGCAGATGGACTGGTCCTACACCATGTTCCCAATGATATACATTGGTCACTGTTCCACCGGGGAAACGCAGAACAGGACATGGGAACTCATCAAACGCGTCAATCATTTCCTGACAGACATGGGTTTGCCCCACCGGACGCATGTGTACCTGGTCAATCACTAAACGGGTGTCACCGGGAACTTTGATATGAAATTCTGCGGCATTACTGGTGCCGGGAGATTTTAACTTACAGGTGCGGCGATGCCAATGAACATGGTCAAAAGTGACCGATTGTTGGCTAATTTCCTTACCGTTGATACGCAATTCGATAGAAATGGTTACCGGGTTATGTTGTGCCCGCGCCCACATTTCCACTTCAAACTCTTCGTCCTCGCGAATATGTAGACCTGCCTGCATTATACCGACCCAATGTGATTGGGTGTAATTATGGATTAACTGTGCCTCGCGCCCCGATAAATACATACCAGGAATCAAACGACAGGAAAAACCGGCCATATTATTGCCATTGGGTTCCCATTCTGCGGCGATGCCGGTCTGCAAGTTCTCCGGCCCGGAAAATTTGGCATTGCGCAACCGGTCAGACAGCATCGAAGGAATAGTATTTTCATACGCTTCAATGTTATTGCCAATTAACTTCTCGCTGGCAAACCCCAATACCTCGCCAGTATTAGAAACAACAGCTTTCATAAAAAATCCCCTTAAATAACAATCGGTAAAATCAGGTAAGGTAATGATACCACTTGTTACAAAAGGTTGTAATAAACAGTGGTAGGAAATAACAATAAATGAAGAGAAAATTTTGTAACGCAAATGCGTTACAAATTGTACATGGTAAATGGTTGTAAGTCAGCGAAGGTGAAAAATAAGAAGAATAGCAGAATAAGGGGACTGCACTTCGGTAAACTCAGTACTTAACTTGCATCCAAAATTTAGCCTTTTCATAAAGGTTTAGCAGAACCGGGATGTGCTGCCTGTACCCGGAAGGTGAGCGTTAATTCGTGCGAACGACCGGGGATAGGCAAAAATCCGGGGTGCCATTAAATCTATTACCTGGATTAAATTTACCGGATTTAATTCTGTGCTGAGCTTGCCGAAGTGCCAGTCCCCTTATGCATCCTATATTTTTCATATTACCGGCTTATAAATTTGTAAAAATTTAGCCAAGGTGATAATGAAGATGTGCGGTTTAATAAGGGGACTGAGGATGCGCTGCCTGTACCCGGTAGCTAAGCGTTAATTAGGTCTGACACAAACATCCATCATCAATATCAAACTTCAAGTGGCGAGTAGTCATATCAGCCGCGTTTATGGTGTGTAATATTCCGGTTGGCACCTGGTTGGCTCC
This sequence comes from Armatimonadota bacterium, assembly GCA_044344305.1. Taxonomy (GTDB): domain Bacteria; phylum Armatimonadota; class Hebobacteria; order CAIYQO01; family CAIYQO01; genus JBAXQQ01. The sequence goes on along the minus strand of JBIJDE010000132.1, from coordinate 224 downwards.
GCTGAGGTAATTTAACGCTTGTGTCGCCTGAATTGTCCCTATCCAACCTGGTATTGGCGAAAATATTCCTTCTACCGCACTGGATGGAGCGGCGTAAATATCCGGGTAAAGGCATCGATAACAGGGGCCAGCACCGGGGTGAAAGAAAGCGGTTTGACCGATGAATTGATGGACGCTGCCATGTACCCACGGTTTGCCGGTGGCAAGCGCGGTGTCATTTAACA
>JBIJDE010000586.1:0-3035 GCA_044344305.1 Armatimonadota bacterium | reverse complement strand
CTTATGTTTAATATTACATGCCGACCATGAATTAAATGCATCAACTTTCGCTGCCCGAGTTACAGCGGCTACTTTAGCAGATATGTATTCTTCAGTTACCAGTGCTATCGGTGCATTAAAAGGTCCTTTGCATGGTGGTGCAAATGAACAGGTTATGAAAATGATATCACAAATTGGTACAGTAGATGCTGCTGAAGAATGGATTAAGAATGCACTTGCTAATAAAGTGAAAATTCCTGGATTTGGACATAGAGTATATCGAACAGAAGATCCGCGTGCAACTGTATTGCGAAAATTTGCTAAACAATTATCTGACGCGCAAGGTGATACCAGGCTTTATGATATTGCTTCTATTGTTGAGTCTGTAGTACGTTCAAATACTAAAGTGTATCCAAATGTAGATTTTTATAGTGCAATTGTATATCATGCAATGAATATACCTACAGAATTGTTTACGCCGATTTTTGCAATGAGTAGAGTTACCGGATGGACAGCTCATATTATGGAACAGTGGGGGAATAATAGAATAATTAGGCCTCGTGCTGAATATGAAGGACCGGTCGATCTTGTATACACAGAGATAGATGAAAGATAAAACTTTTTAGACCGTCCTTTAAAAGACGGTCTATTTCTATTCATTATGGTAAAATATTCTTGTTGGGTTAGTTGACCTGATAAATAGATTTATGGAGACAAATATGAAAACAAGACAGATCGTTTTCTTAATAATCTTACTTGCGGGTTTGATGGTTTTTGCTTTTGCACAAGGGCATGATTGGGGTGGTCCCGAAGGCCGTCCACCAATGCGTGACGGAATGGGTGGGCCGGGTGGTGGAATGTATGGTGATATGACTCCTGATACTATCGCCAAAGTTAAAATCATAATGGCCGCTGGTGAGAAGTTAGCCCAACCACATAAAGACAAAGCAATGGCTATTGAGAAAGAGATTCAGGTCGCTTTTTTGGCAAAGAAAGTGGATGTTAAAAAGGTAAATGCCTTAATAGCTAAAGAAGGATCTGAAAATATTGCAGCACGTCAGGCTATGACTGCATCTTTAATCAAATTAAAACCGATTATAACTGAAGATCAATTCAAAAGAAAGATAAGGATGATAGGTATGATGGGCGGACGTCGAAGAATGGGAAATCAAGATAATATTCCTGCTCCAACAAGCAAACATACCGTTAAACCTGTAGTAAAACTAACTTCTAAGCCTGTTAAAAAGTAATTTGTTAATACATCGGTACTTAATATTTAATTTTGTTCCGATTAATTTTATTTAGAAGTTATTTTAAAAGTGCAACTTAATTTGCTATAATTAATCAACAAAGGGGATATATAGTGCAAAAGATCCAGATATACGACACAACTTTACGTGACGGTGCGCAAGCAGCCGGAATATCATATTCAGTTAATGATAAGATTCGTATTGCCCAGCATTTAGATAATCTTGGCGTTGATTATATTGAAGGTGGTTGGCCATCGCCAGCAAGTCCACGTGATATAGAATTTTTTGCTGCAATGAAAAGTCATCCATTAAAGAATGCGCGATTAGCAGCTTTTGGTTCAACATGTCGAAGTAATGTCGCAGCAAAAGATGATGACCAGCTTTTACAATTAGTTGCTGCTGGTACTAAAGTAATAACAATTTTTGGTAAATCATGGGATTTACATGTTGTTCATGCTATTCGTACAACATTAGAAGAAAATTTGAGAATGATTGAAGATTCAGTATCTTTTCTTGTTAGCCAGGGAGTGGAAGTTATTTATGATGCTGAACATTTTTTTGATGGTTATAAAGCTAATTATGAATATGCGTTAAAAACAATTTTGGCAGCTGAACGTGGCGGGGCAAGCCGTATAGTACTATGCGATACCAATGGCGGCAGTATGGTAAGTGATGCGCTTCAAGGTGTAATGGCTGCCTCTACAACTGTGAAAGTACCATTAGGAATTCATGCTCACGATGATAGCGGTCTTTCTGTTGCTATAACATTAGCAGCAGTACAGGCTGGAGCATATCATGTACAAGGCACTATTAATGGTTATGGTGAACGATGTGGTAATGCTAATTTATGTAGTATAATTCCCAACCTTGAACTTAAAATGGGATACACCGCGCTGCCTGAAGGTCAACTTGAGAAATTAACAGCTGCCGCACATTTCGTAGCAGAAATAGCGAATGTTCATCCACCAGAACATGAAGCTTATGTTGGAATACATGCGTTTGCCCATAAAGGCGGTGTTCATATTGATTCTGTAATGAAACTGAAAAAAACTTATGAACACATTGTGCCGGAGTTGGTAGGCAACTCTACAGATATGCTTGTTTCTGACCAATCTGGTTCAAGTACTGTTGTTGAAAGAGCAAAGAGAATAGGAATAGAATTAGATAAAAAGTCACCAACAACAAAGGCAATTTTAAAGAAACTTAAAGACAAAGAAAATGATGGTTACGAATTTGAAGCTGCTGAGGCATCATTTGAATTACTCTTGCGACGTAATTTAGAAAATATTCTTCCTCCTTTTCAAGTCATTGATTTCCGTGTAATTGTTGGTGGTACTACTAAGGGAAGCGAACCATTATCTGAAGCTATAGTGCGAGTGAAAATCGGTGATGTTGAAAAACATACAGTTGCTGATGGTGATGGCCCTGTTCATGCTTTGGATGGTGCGTTAAGAAAAGCACTTGAAGAACATTTCCCTGATTTAAAGAAAATAAGATTGTCAGATTTTAAAGTACGTGTATGTAACGTTAAAGCTGGAACAGCTGCGAAAGTTCGTGTATTAGTTGAAACAGTTGATGAAAATGGATATTCATGGGCTACAATAGGTGTCCACGAAAATATTATTGTTGCCAGTTTAGAAGCGTTATCTGATGCTTTATTTTATGCATTAATTCAGACGAAGAAAAATTAATAATTTCGACGGTAAGCATTAATTCCATATGTGTGATTTACCACTGGTTCAGTTCGCAATTTTGTCCAGTGGTAATGCATCATTTGAAACATAGTTTGTGGGTCAAATCCTGATT
>JBIJDE010000130.1:0-10874 GCA_044344305.1 Armatimonadota bacterium | reverse complement strand
TTGTCCATCCAATGATAGCCTTGAAACGCCTTTTGCGGTGGCGATATATACCCCGTCAAGAGTCACTGCTAATCCCATAACTCCCGGCAGTTCAGTCTTCCAAGCGGTCGGTAATGCAGTTTTATCCATCAATGATCGCCGCCATATTGTTCCGGCGGTAGGGTCGGCGAATGCAATATCTTTCCCCATTATCGATGCCTGACCGATACTTTTAACATCCGGCATATTCACTTCAAAATCAAGGTGCCGCGCAGTGCCATCATAACCAACTGCAAATCCTTTGCTATTGCGATATAACAATATTCTGCCTTCAATTGCCGGTACTTCAGTAATCACATTTTTACCGTGTAACGGGCCATCGCAATCCAGTAATTCGCCAATTGGCTGTTCTTTGGCAAAAGATACCGGGTGTTGAACATCATTGTTGCCACCAGCATTAAAGGCAATCCCATGCAGGGAATTACCATTCATTATAAGTTCTTCCAGCGAAATTGCACCAATTCGTCGGGTATAAATAAAGTTCGTCCCGTTCCATTTAGCTTCCACCACACCACTGCGTCCTGCAAAGAAATAGCGATCGCCAATCTGCACCATTTGTGCGGCCATTCGGGTTTCTTCCACACCAGAACCGCAATCTCCGGGAGCAGGCTTGGTTCCGGTGATGTCCATTCGGCGCAACCCGCCACTGTAACCGAAATAGTAACGATAATCACCCATTATCATACCATCAATTACATCGCCTACTTTATCACCGATTTGCGAATATCTGCCGTACCAATTTACACCACCGGCATGCTGGATTGATATATTATTATCCGGGTCAACCTGTATGATATGGCGCCATGGCCGTGTCGCGCCTTTCGGATGTGGCAAAGTGAATAAGGGCGTTGTAACAGCAGTAACCGGATCAACGGCAATTACCGGGTATGACATAGCGTCAATATTGGATTGTCCAACTACTACCCGTCCCTGTTTATCCAGAGTTGGAGAAATAGCCCATGTTCCCGGTCCCTTGGCGATATTTTCAATGGTAATTTTACTAACATCCGCTGACGCGGTTTGTATCCGGTATAACGCGCTTTTCCCGGGATATGGGTTTAATGCCACAAAAAATATTGCGTCGCCAGCGCGTACCATCAGCGACCGCGATACCAACCCGACACCATCAGGCAATTGCAGCACAGTAAGACATTTTCCATCCTGTTCGCAAACCGCAATCCCTTCGTCCGCACCAGCAAGGTACAGTCGTCCCCGCGCATCTGCCGCAATTCCAGTATAAAACGAATATGGCACTGGCCTGTCCGACAATCCGCTGGTATTACCCAACACCCCAACCGCTTTCAATGCGACTGGCGCATCAGCAGCAAAGCCGGCAACCGCCAGAACAAACATAAACAAACCAATGAAAAACAAACGCATAAAATTATCCTCATATTTCAACAAATATTGTTAAACCAGTTAAATAAAATTGTACGTTGAGAGCCGATTAATGTCAATGGAATTTTAATGGAATCTTACTTTAGAATACAAAGTAATCACTTCAATTCAACCGAATTAACAACAAAAAAGATTACTCAATGTCTAAACTATCAATAAAATAGAAAAGGAGAAACTTTATGTTTCGTTATCCATTAAACGCACTTGCGGTGGTTTTCATCTGCCTGCTTGTGCAATCTATCGCTTTTGCGGATGTGAAAGTTGCGGGAATTTTTAATGACCACATGGTACTGCAACGAGAGAAAACTGTTCCTGTTTGGGGAACTGCTGCTGTTGATGAAAAAGTTACTGTTAAATTTGCCGGTCAGGAAAAGAGTGCCGTTGCTGACAAAGACGGCAAATGGATGGTTAAACTAGACGCTTTGAAGACCGGCGGCCCCGAAGTTATGACCATTGCCGGTAAAAACACAGTTACTATTAATGATGTGCTAATTGGCGAGGTTTGGATCGGCTCCGGCCAATCGAATATGGCGATGAATGTTGCAAGCTATATAGGAAATGACCCGGTATTAGCGGCAGCAGCAAAGAATACATATCCTAAACTGCGAATGTTGGTAATGCCTAACATGAGATGGGTAGAGGCGACCGACTCGAAAGACATCAATAATTACTCTGCACTATTGTTTGCATTTGGATATCAATTGCAAAAAGCTCTCGGAGAAGATGTCCCAGTAGGATTAATGGCCAGCGCAAATGGCGGCACAGCATCTGGCATGTGGGTAAATAGCCAACCACTGATGGATGACCCGACTTGCAAAGAATCTGTAAAGAAATTTATTGATTCTGGACAATATGAAGCAATAACAAAAAAATATGAAGCAGACCTGGCAAAGTGGGAAAAGGATATTGCGGATATTAAAGCAAAAATTGCTGCTGAAGCCGCGCAAGTACCTACCGACCCGAATGCACCTGTAACTGTTCCCAAGAATTACCCACTGCCCAAAAAGCCAAATCCATCGCAGAAACCCGGTGATTTCGGTTGGGCTGGTGGCCTTTATAAACAGAAAATAGTACCGATGATTCCATACGCAATTCGCGGGATATTATGGGACCAGGGTGAGGCTGGCAGCGGTTTCGTCGGGGCGGATAATTACCCGGTGATGGGCGTATTATTCAAGAGCTGGCGCAACGACTGGAAAACGGCGTCTGGCGATGATAAAGCCGGTGATTTCCCGTTTCTTTATGTACAAAAGCCCAGTGGTGGCGGATGCGCATTTGACCTTACTAACCCGGTTACAATCAAGGGTGAAAAGTTGTCACCATTACCAAAAGATGTCCCAGGATTTGATGGTAGCCGCGAATTATATGCGCGCTTGCTGGATTACCCCAACACCTGGATTGTACAATCATCTGACCTGGGCAAAGACACCCACCCAGTTAACAAATCAGGATATGGAAATCGTGCCGCACAGGTAGCGTTGGGTTCAATCTATGGCAAGAAAGTAGAAACCAATGGCCCGATTTTCAAATCTTTCAAAGTTGAAGATAACAAAATCCGCATTGAGTTCACACATGTTGGACAAGGATTAACCCCCGGTCAGGCTGACAAACTGCAAGGTTTTGCCATCGCCGGTGAAGACAAGAAATTCGTTTGGGGAGACGCGGTGATTGATGGACAAACTGTAGTAGTATCATCCGATAAAGTTGCAAAACCAACCGCAGTAAGATATTTCGGCGTTTCATTCTGTAACTTGTTTAATAAGGATGGTTTGCCCGCGCTGATATTTAGAACGGATAAATAGAAATTGAACTAATGTGTGTTTCACCCACAACCCAATTGTATTTTAATAGTTTAAGCCACATATATATCCTCTGTGTAACTTTGCGCTATCCTTTGCGATCTCTGTGGTAAAATAAAAGATATCATCAGCATGTTATATTCTAACTTAACCACAGAGTTTAACGCAGAGTTACGCAGAGGATATATTACATTTGTTTACAAAAAACTTGTTTTATTTCAACGTGTTTTGGGTTTGATGGCCTAATTAGCACGGGACAGACAGCCTTCTCGGCTTCACCGTTTGGTGTCAGTCCCAAATAGAAATCCCCTCTCTGCTGGCAAAGAGGGGATTTTTTTTTCTTATCAATCACCTTTTTTTAAATAGCCGGGCCGGCTATTATACGCAGTAATCGTTTAAAGTCGTATGAACGACCGAAATCGAGATATCTTCATCCCGAGAGGTGGCCAGAGCGTCCCGCTCGGAAAAAGGAAGAACCGGAAATAAATTTCAACATTTTGCATACTCTTGCTCAGCTAACGTCACCAAGACGGTGACGCCACGACCTTCCCCAACCTTACTTCACAGTAACTCCTGCAAATATCGCCTTAATAATCTTCTCTTGAGCCACCATTGCTTCCGGTGTCCCCTGTACAGATATTATTAGCAAGTCGTCTTTACCAACTTTAACCATCAGGTATTGCTGATTCAAGTTGGTCATACCAGGGTGGGCAGTGGCGGCGAATTGGTATTCCGCGATCAGACCTTTTGTTTTGACATCTGCCAATATTACCATTTGACGATCCTGAATGTCGGATACTGAGAATTGCGGTAGGTATTCATCCATCATGGTATAACCCTTGGGAATAAAACGTATACGCAATGCCGTACCGCCGATGAGTGAATCGCGATTATCTGCTGGTCCGGTACATACAGTATCTTTCGGCAACATGACGGTATAACCACGGATTGCATTAGTTTCAGTCACTGGCAATATTGCTGCATCTGGAGCTACTAAAGTTACCTCTGCTTTTGGCAAGGCGGTCGGAGGGCCTAACGGTGCTTCAACTGGAGTACCAGTGACTTTATCAACCTGTATGGGAATAACTACTTGTCCGGCGGGGTCTTCGTCCCATCGTGGCCAAATATTTGTCAGACCATTTACGCCTACTCGAATTCGTACTGACGGGACACCTTTCATACCGAGAGCAGGTATAGATACCTGATATACAGTTTTATCTTTTTCAAGATTTATTACATTATCATCGCGTCTTTCCCATGATCGTCCATAACTCACGGATGCCGATGATACTGGGATATTCGTTCTCCAACTGACGCTAATGCTGCCATCTTTCTGCAATTCTGCGCGGGCATCAAGGATTTGCGGGCCAGCCTGTTTCTCGGTAACGCGTAAAACCCGCGGATAATCTACTGTTTTCAACCGAACAGTCAGACTGTTATCAGTAGACGCTACTATCTGTACCGGAACATCGGTATTAGTTAACAAGTCATAACCAGACACTATCGCGCCGACTCCACGGATATTTCCAATGGTTACATCAAAATCTTGTTCCGGCATATCATATCGCGCAGGATCCATCGCTGGTTTAGTTTTGTCCCAAACATGAGTGACATCAAGAGTTGCTACATAATACGGAATAACAAATTGATTTGTTGATAATTGGTACGGCATGAATGCAAAGTTATCGCGATTCCAGCGATTAGGATGAGCCAGAGTACCATCTCCAGGGTAAGCAAGACGTGGTTTGTATTCGATCAATTCATTTACCTGCAATTGGCGCGGAGTTTTGATGGTTTTCCCGGTATCCATCAACCTTACCAGCCATCCAAGCCCGGTAAATTCTGGTGGCACAGTCTTGCGAACTTCCTCGTTTAGCTCATATTTATTCTTGTCTAATGCCTGGTAAAATGCCTTGGGAAGCATGCCGATACTATATGGATCAGACTGTGGACTGAACATGAATATTCGATACAATCCCTTTGATGCCTGGAAAATATATTGTCTTAACATATTTTTCCCAGCCAAGTGAATATCCAGAGCCTGCATTTGCGGATTATCGTCAGTTGCCCCAGTTTCTTTTTTCAAATCGGTAAAGAATTGCGAACGGTCGTAATTAACCTCAGTCTGCCACACTTCAGCAATGCGAAAATCACCATTATGAGTGTAGCGACCATGCCCGCGGAATAAAACCAACCTTGAATCCGGCATTAAATCGCGGGTAATATGCTCAGTCTTAAAACCGGTAAACATGAACTCTGGACACCCCAGACGGAAAGTAGGAATAAAGAATGAACCCGGTTCAACAGTATGCCAATCCTTATGATCTTTTTTACCTTCAAAATTTCCGGTGGCATCTATAACACCGCTGTTTTTTTGATTCAGTGGAGTTACCGGTGAACTATCGCGCCAACCGCCGGTGTAATAATGCCGACTGAAACCAGCCTGATTATCCCATAGACCAGTACCATTATCCCAAGGCCACTGATTGGCAAATCCGCTGATTACATGCACACCCTGGAATCCGTTTTTCGGGTCATTGAAATAATCGATGGTTCCCGGCAAGACAGTGTATCTATAATTTTTCTCTTCAAATTTCAACCGTGCGGTAGGTGCATATTCCGGTTTCATATCGCGTTCATGTTTATAAACGAATGACTCTGCAAACTGGAACTTATCATCGTAATAATTGTTAATATCCAGAAAATTAGATCCAAAAGTCTGTTCATTCCAAACTTCCACATCAAAACCAACATCCGACTTTTCATCTGTTCCCAAGCTTTCACGAACAAATTTTCCTACGTTTGCGGCATAGCGCATCCAGCCATCAAAGGTCTCCTTTGCTGCCGGTATCAGCGTACCATCTTTCAGTTTAGCACCCTGGAATGGCTGATATTTCACTTCTTTCAAGCAATATCGACCCGCTTTAACATCGTATGGTAACCCGGATGATAGATACACGGTCCCATCATCATCAAGCTTGGTAATCATCGGGTAAGCAGCAATATATGCAGGATGCTGAAAGCCGGTATATCCTATACGAATCCTATTGGTATCTTTGAACTTGATTATTTTATCACCTTTTTTTGCATCAGCAAGTACTTCAACCCAAACGTCTCTCACTGGACAAGGAACTCCGTGATGGGCATTCAACAGAATCAATGGCCTAATGTTATGTTTCTTCAATATGGAAAATATCTGGGTAAATCTCACCTTCATATGTGGCATCAAATCATCATCCCAGCCGGTACCACCCCACCCTATCTCAACCCGCATATTCCGAATCCCACTTTCTTCCAATAACTGGCACAATGCTTCGGTATATTTTATATCCACGTTATACTGGGTACCACAAAAGTTAGTCATTCTGCTTGCTGACCAGGTATCCATATAACTGCGCCAAGGTGTATTGAAATAACTTATGATGCCAAACGGTACATTAGCCTGCCCGGGATCCTCATAAGGGCCAGTCATTTTAGCCGAAGCGGTAACCCCGTCCCATTCGCCAATAGCCGACAACTGAACCGGTGAAGGCGGTGGTGGTTGAGGTGGCGCACCCTGGCCAAAAGATAACGATGTTAAAAGCGATAACGAAAGAAGCAAACCGATACAACGGAAAAGATTCATAACCATTTAGATGAACTCCTGATGAATTGATGAAGATATTATACCATATATGGAGAGTGTATCAATAGTTTATAGTACAATCGTTGCAATATTTATTTTTTTAACGCAGAGTTACGCAATGATAATAATACATTTGTATATAAACAACTTGTTTTATCAACATTTTTATATTCAAAGCAATAAGAAAACTGATAAATTTCGTACCTATTTATGTTTTATTTGTTATTATAAATGGGTATATACTTGTTAACCTCCCCCACTCCATGACACTGGAATACGTGCGTGTGCGTATGGGAGAATGATAAATAAAAAAAGGGAGAGATAAATGATAATCTCGAAACAACTCAAAATTTCAATGTTTATTGTGATGTTGGCGATGCTAATCACTTCAGCATTTGCCGAGGTTAGTGAAAAGGATGCATTAGGTGTAATGGAAGCCACCCAAACAGGATTGCGGAATATTCATAACAAAATATCACCCGCAGTAGTATCTATTACCACACAAATTAAAACAAAAGCTACAACACAAGCCGACCCGTTTGAAAACTTTTTCAACCCATTTGGTGGTCCACAACCGAATCAGCAACCAAGAATTCAGGTTGCAAGCGGTAGCGGCGTAATTATTCAGTCAGAAGGCATCGTTTTAACAAACAGACACGTAGTTCAAGATGCAACTAAAGTGACTGTCCAGTTAAATGGCAGTGACAAACAACTGGCAGCAGAGGTTATACAGACAGATACCCGTACAGACCTTGCTATTGTGAAAATTACCGAAAAAGGTACATACCCAACAGCAAAGTTAGGTGATGCCAGCAAAGTACAACCCGGTGACTGGTCTATTGCTTTCGGTTCACCATTCCGACTATATTCAACTATGACAGTCGGTCACATCAGTGCTATCGGTCGCAAATTATCTGCACCATCAGACGATTTCAATTTCCGTGATTTGCTACAGACTGACGCCGCTATTAATCCAGGCAATAGCGGTGGCCCATTAGTAAATATCAACAGTGAAATTATCGGAATCAACTTCATGATTTTCAGTCCTACTGGCGATGTTGGCGGTAATGTTGGTATTGGATTCGCTATTCCCATCAATGCATCAACAAAAAATATCATCAACAGCCTGATTATTGGCAAGCAGTTTGAGCGTGGTCGTCTGGGCATCATGATAAAAGACCTTGATGACCCGTCAAAAGAGGCATACGGAGTCACCAGTGGCGTATTTGTAGACAGTGTGTTACCAGGACAAGCAGCAGAAAAATCCGGTTTAAAATCCGAAGATATTATAACAATGTTTGGAGACACCAAAATTACCGATGCTGATCAATTTGTCGGATTGGTTGAACAAACTACACCTGGTTCAAAGATATCAGTTACATATATCCGCAACCGCAAAGAAGATAAGCTCACCGTTACTGTCGGATCATTAACAACGGCAGAAGCAAAAGCGAAAATTAACAGCACAAACCTGGGAATGACAGTAAAAACTATCACCGCTGACCTTGCTAAAAGATTCCAGTTGACCGAGGGTAATGGCGTAATAGTTGCAACTGTAGAACCTGGAACACCTGTTGATGATGCAGGATTGCGACAAGGTGATATAGTGCTTCGCATTGGCGTAGGCGATAAAGCCAAACAAATTACCAGCGAAGAAACTTTCTGGACAGCCATTAACGAAGCTATGGCATCTGCAAAAAAAGGCGTTATCGTTCAGATTCGCCGCGGTCAATTCATAATGACACGCAGCATACCGGTCGTTACCGCAGACTGATAACCTGACCCGTTTTGATAGACTCCAGCGCCGCCAGGCTCACCAGCAGGGCGGCGCGACCATTTTCACCATCTACTTCCAATGCGCTACCGGTTTGTATTGACTCAGCAATGTCGTTTATTCGGGCAGTTACTCCACGCGGATCGGCAGTTGTAAAATCAAATTCTTCACTACCGGTGCTACGAAAAATGGTGAACTTCTTATCACTATATCGTGCTGCCATATTCGGTCCAATAAAGTTTTCATCCTGTATCGCTTGAAATCCTTCCGGCATCCCCCAATTCAGATGCATATTCAGCGTGCTGCCACCACTCATATTAATAATAATTTCTGCAACATCAACAGCAAGGTCGGTAATTCCCGCCAGTGTCGTTTTATCTGCGCCAAATATCCCGCCAGTAGCATATACAGAAACAGCTTCCTCGCCGGTTATGTACCGCATCACATCTATGAAATGACCTGCCATATCAATCACAGGACCGCCATTCTGGCTGATTCTATGCATTGCTACCCGGTGACGCACTTCACGTATGTCAGTGTATTTAACGAATATCGGAGATCCAAACGACTGGTTGTCATATAATTTGCGCAATTCTCGATTGTGGGTGGCGTTGCGATATTGCAACGCAATCGCCAACCGTACATTATTCTCGTTAGCAATGGCTATCATTTCATCAGCGTCTTCAATGTTAAGCGCGATAGCTTTTTCGCACAAAATATGCACACCATGCCGCGCCGCCATGACGGTGAAATAATTGTGGGTATCTATTGGGGTACAGATGGAAACAACATCCAGTCCGCTGGCGAAAAATTGATGTAAATCATTATATTGTTTTGCGCCGGTTAATGCTGCCAGTTTTTCACCACGTCCGAGAACCGGGTGATAAATTGCCGTCACCGACGCGTCTTCCCGCGCCATCCATCCTTCAGCATGGACGTTTGCTATAAATCCGCACCCGATTATCCCCACCCTTAAATGTTTCATTCTACCAAATCCCACAATATATTCAGGTTGCGCTCATAATCAGCCACATCGCCGGGTGTTTCCAAGACTTTAGGTACATCTATCAACCGTGGGTCATTAATTATCCATTTAAACGGGTCAGTGCCAAGTTCTCCCTTCCCAATATCCGCATGGCGGTCACTGTGACTTGCCAGCAGCTTTTCGGTATCATTCATGTGAATCAATTTCAGCTTACCTAAACCGGCTGTTTTATCAAAATTAGTCATTACTGATTCATAACCGTCTCTGGTGCGAATGTCGTACCCGGCGACGAAGATGTGGCAGGTGTCGATGCATACGCCAAGTTTATCATGTTCCGGTATCATATCAAATAAGGTCACAAACTGTTCAAACTCACCGCCCAGATATGTTCCCTGTCCGGCAGTACATTCCAGCAGAATAGTTACCCCGTTATCATTTGCCAATGGTATTATCTCGTTCAGGCTCGCAGCAAATGTCCGCTGACCATCCTCCAGCGTTCCGCCTTTATATGCACCCTGGTGCATCACCAGGTATGGTATAGACAAGGCACCGCATCGCAATATCTCGTCATTTATCGCTTGCAGCGATTTACCCAGTATTTCGGCATCTTGTGAAGCCAGATTTATCAAATACGCGTCATGACTGACAATAAAACGAATATCATTATCGCGCATGGCGTTTTGCAATTTTTCACCATCCTCCGTTTTATATTTCTTCCCCCGCCACATCTGCGGACTGCTGGTGAATATCTGGATACTGTTAGCCTTAATCCGCGCCGCCGTAGCGCACATACCAGCAAAATCCGGTGAAACAGAAAGGTGGGCTCCTATTAACATAGCAATGCTCCAATTCAAGAATTAATGAGGTAATTTTATCAGAAAAAGTGATGAAGTGACACCGATTTGCGAAAAATAATATTAGTAATCTACCAAAATATAATTTATCAGGCTGATCCGACCGATCCGACATATCAGTTCGATTGGTTAAACCAATACCAAAAACAAAAAGCTGTTCGATTAAGAACAGCTTCTGAATTTGCAGATGGTGCCGAAGAAAGGAGTTGAACCTTCACGGGGTTGCCCCCACATGGACCTGAACCATGCGCGTCTGCCATTTCGCCACTTCGGCAAGTGCGACTATTTTTTATCATTTTTACCCATGTTATGTCAAGGGTTTAACGGTTATTATGGTGTTTTTTATTTTTAAACCACTAAATACACGAAAAGCACGAAATTAAACATCAGAAAATCTATT
>JBIJDE010000129.1:0-10877 GCA_044344305.1 Armatimonadota bacterium | reverse complement strand
AGAGGTGCCGATTACAATTCGCGAACGACTGGCATTCTTGCGTCCCAGCGCATATCTATGTTCAAAATTTGTAGTATTGGCAGGGCTTTGCCTGTTGCAATGCATGATATTGGTTATCGGTGTCGGACTCAGAATGTCATGGTTCCATGTGGATAACGATACTATCTGGTCACTGTTTGGGGTACTGTTTCTCACCTCGTTAGCCAGTCTCAGTTTTGGACTTACCCTATCTACCCTTGCCCGCTCATCTGACCAGGCGGTTAGTCTAACGCCTTTGGTGCTGGTACCGCAAATTGTCTTTTCCGGTATCTTTTTACCGGAAAATGCCGGAAATTTCGTGATGATGATGGCGAAAATCCATATCTCGTTCTGGTCATTTGGGACACTGGGGAACATTATTGATATTAATGGCAAGATGAAAACAATATTCGGACCAGCTTTCATCGAAACGAAATGTTTTACCGGAGAAGCAGAATATAAAATAACGGCATTGTGGATATTATTTGCCATATTAACCTGTATCGCGTTGGCAGTGGTGCAGATTAAGCGCAAGAGGTGAAGATGTTGATAAAGTCGTAGGAAATTAACATGGATGGGCAGGATAGGCAAGATATATTAATGTATCGCGAGCATCCTGCTCGCAATTTCCGAGCTGGAAGCTCGGAGTACTTTTGGTTTTGCATTATACAAATTAATCGTAAACAGTAAAATGGAGACACGTTATTGACTGAAAACAGAATATTAAATAACCGATACAAATTAGAAGTCGAGATTGGTCGTGGTGGCATGGGCGTGGTTTATCGCGCCATTGATATTCAGTCTAACAGTGTGATAGCCGTAAAGGTATTACCGCCGGAATTTGTGCATAACACCCAGTTTCTCGCACGTTTTAATAGTGAGATAAAGAATACTTCTCAACTGAAGCATGAAAATATCGTGTCAATATATGATGTCGGGGTTGATGATAATACGAATTATTATGTTATGGATTATATCGACGGGCAAGATTTAAAGGCTTATCTGGCGCGGTATGGCAGGTTAACCGTAGAGGAAACGTCTATAATTTTATCTCCAATAGCCGCCGCATTGGATTATGCTCACGGACAGGGTATTGTGCATCGTGATATAAAACCGGAAAATATCATTATTGACCGCCAGGGAATACCATGGTTAACCGACTTCGGCATCGCACGTTCATTAGAGGGAACGCGCATGACCACGGGAATGGTTGGCACACCAGAATACGTGTCGCCAGAACAGGCGAAGGGTGAAGATGTTTGCGGACGTTCTGACCAATATTCCTTGGCAATCGTCGCCTATGAAATGCTCACCGGTACCACACCATTCCATTCCTCAACAGCACAACCATGGGCAATGGGTATCAAACATATTAACGAACTGCCGGCAGACCCACGCACTATCGTACCTGATTTAGATGGATACGCTGCTGGTGCAGTCATGACCGGTCTTGCTAAGACTGTTGAGAAACGTCATTCGACTTGTGTTAAGTTTGTTGATGAAATGAAACAAACCAAAGCAAAAGTTGAAGTCAAAGCTAAGGAAAAGGTCACTGTACCAACAAAAAAACCTTCTTTTATTATACCTCTGGTGCTGGGCAGTATTCTCTGTTTGTCCGGTGCGATATTTCTTTTTTCTGGAAATAGTAAACAGAATTCGTCGACGATGGTTAAGACCAACCCAAAAGACGGCGCGGAGATGATACTAATCCCTGCTGGCGAGTTTCTGATGGGTAGCACAGACGCAGATAAATATGCTACTGATGCTGAAAAACCGCAACGAACAGTTTATCTTGATGCTTACTATATTTATAAAACCGAGGTTACCGTGGCGCAGTATCGTAAATTTTGTACATCTACAAATCGAAATATGCCGACAGAACCGAGTTGGAAGTGGCAGGATAATCACCCGATAGTGAATGTAAGTTGGAATGACGCGAAGGCATACGTAGACTGGGCGGGTGTAAAACTACCTACAGAAGCGCAATGGGAGAAAGCGGCACGAGGGGGAGATGGACGTATTTACCCGTGGGGATTTTCGTGGGATAAGATTAAATGTGCGAATTATACAAATTCCGGTGCTGACAATACGACGAGTGGGACACACCAGGTTGGCAGTTTTCCAACGGGTGCCAGTCCGTATGGTGTGATGGATATGTCTGGCAATACGTATGAGTGGTGCGCGGATTGGTATGGTGCTGATTATTATAAGAATGCACCGGCAAAGAATCCTACTGGTCCGGTAGCAGAGAATTACCGAGTTCTGCGGGGTGGTTCGTGGAACTACTTAGACGGCTACTACTTTCGCGGCGCGTTTCGCTATATCATCAACCCGTACGACGACTACAACTACATAGGATTCCGTTGCACCTCGGCAGGACCGTAATAACCCTCGTTTTACGTATCAATATAAATAGAATGGTCATAAATTAAAACTATTGGAGAAAATAATATGACAAATAAAAATAGTTCTACTAACGGCAGCCAGGTTTATTCCTGTTCTGTGGTGGGGAAAGTGCGGGACCATAATGAGGATGCCGTGTTGGCGACGCAATGGGCGGCTGGCGCGCCGGGGCCGCTGGGGTGCGATACCATCGTTATCGTTGCCGACGGCATGGGCGGGCATGAACGCGGGGAGTGGGCATCACAGACTGCCCTGAAGGTTTTTATGGATACAATAGCCCATACCCCCGTTAACACCTCTATCGATGACGCCATAAAGGAAGCAATCGACACGACAAATATGGTGGTATTTTCTGGCGCGTCCGATGTCGGTACGTCCCACCCCGGCACAACATTTACCGTGGCGGCCATTCGCGGCAATATATGTACCATAGGCCATGTTGGCGACAGCCGGCTGTATATATTGCGTGATGGCCGGTTAAAACAGGTTACCGAGGACCACAGTTGGGCGGGTGAATTGATGCGGCAGGGGAAAATGACGCCGGAGCAAGCGGCGAATTGGGTGCATAAGAACCAGATAACCCGCGCCGTTGGGATTCGCGCCACCGTGGAACCAGCATTTTATACATTTGAATTACGCCGGAAGGATGTATTGCTGTTATGCAGCGACGGACTGAGCGGAATGATAACCGATGAACATATTGAAAATATTCTGAATATAACGTCATCCCCCGACCAGGCGGGCGACCAGTTGTGCGAGGCGGCGAATAATGCCGGTGGCGAGGACAATATCAGTACGGTCGTGTATGCTCATGAAGCCTGGCCACCCCCCCGCAAGTCGCACTATATAGCAACTAAACCGCGAACTAAAACATTACCCGGTAATAAGGCCATTCCCAATGGATTATCTACCCACCACCGCCACATGAGTAAATGGATTATGATACTACTGGCAATCGGGGTAGCAGTAGTGCTGGGTGCCGGCATATATTTGGTGCTTAATCAACCAAAACCCGCGCCGCCTGTGCTACCTCCGCGTCCACGTCCACCACAACCACGGGTAACGGTAGTAATTCCTCATCAGGCATCTGCATCGATAGAGATAGTCTGGGATAGAATCGAGAAAAAATATGCCATATCTGCGAATGGTGCAGAAGTGACAGGTGTTGTCATGAAAGAAGTAATCGGATGGAACTCTTTATCAAAAACTTACCAATTATCTGATAAAGACGAAAAAGAGTTTGATGAAGGTGCTACATTGGTACTGGAAGGAATGTCTGAAGAAGAACCAATAATTTTTTCGGCAATGAACCAGTGGAGTTTGCCGATTGAAACAGATGGCGAGTTTACATTGAAGTTGAAACCAGTATCTAAACCAGAGAAAATACTTGGCAAGTTCAGTGTGAAGATAGATACAAAGCTGCAAGAAAATTGATGGTGTTCATGAAGAGGGCAAAGCAATGGTAGAAAATAAAACGCTGAATAACCGCTATGTACTTGAGACCGAGATTGGCCGCGGCGGCATGGGTGTGGTATATCGCGCACATGATATTCAGCTAAATCGTGTTGTGGCTATAAAGGTATTGCCAACTGAGTTTATTCACGATAAACAGTTCTTGTCACGGTTTCAGAATGAGATATTGAATACAGCGAAATTGCAGCATCCGAATATAGTATCTATTTACGATGTGGGAGTAGACGGTGGAACGCATTATTTCGTTATGCAGTTTATAGACGGGCAAGACCTGAAAGCATACATTGAACAAAAAGAACGATTATCATTGGATGAGACAAGGCGTATTGTAGAACAGGTCGCCTCTGCACTGGATTACGCCCATTCATTTGGTATTGTACATCGTGATATAAAACCGGAGAATATTTTAATTGACCATCAAGGTACCGCAAGGGTAACAGATTTTGGTATAGCGAAATCAGCGGAAGGTACGCGATTGACAGGTGGAATAATCGGCACACCGGAATATATGTCGCCAGAACAAGCCCGTGGTGAATCACTGGATGGGTGTGCTGACCAGTACGCGTTAGGAATAGTAGCGTATGAAATGTTAACCGGCACTACTCCATTTCGTCGTTCTACAACACAACCCTGGGCATTAGTGAACATGCATATTACTGTCACCCCGCCATATCCAAAAGAGTTTTGTAGTGATTTACCTGATAATGTATGTGATGCGTTGATGAAGACGCTGGAGAAGACAGCAGATAAACGATTCGCGACATGCAGCGACTTCGCCAGGCTGATTAAAAACGATGTCAATTATATAAAATCAAATCCTGTAAACAAGGATAATTCTAAAAACGATGTATCTAAAAAGTCATCAAACGCGATAATCATGTGGATAATAGCCTCTTTGGTGTTATCATCGGGCCTATTCTTTATTTTTCAATCATCAGTTGTACCAGGCGTTGATAATAGTCCGCAAGGTACAACTAAGATAGATAATTCTTCCTCATCTGATAATTCGAAAAATGATGCAGAGCGTAAAGTCGAATCAAGTAAAGGTGAACCAACAACTAACACCATCACCTCTGACAAGAATGAAACAGACGATAAAACAACAAGTCCACCTGAAAATGTAAAAGTTCCTGAAGTCTCACCCACCCCTGAGGTTGTTAATGTCCCAGAAGTTAAGGCTATTCCAGATATTCAGCAAGCTGACAGGGATGCGATAGTATCATTAGTGGAACGCTGGAGATATGCGCGCCAGAGCGAAGATATATATTCATATTTGGATTGTTACACATTCCCTGTACAACACAAAGGTTCCAATAAATCGATAAATCAGTTGCGTACATTTGAACAGAAAATGTTTAATAAACATGACAATATAGTTATTTCAACAAGTAATAATAATATTAATCCATCCGGGGACGGAGCTATAATTAGTTTTTATCAGGTTTATGATGCGGATGATAATGTTACAAGTCGTCATATTCATACCGAAGGTGAAAAGAAATTAGTCGTTCGACGAACTACTGATGGTTGGAAAATATGTAAAGAGGAGGAAAGTAAATGAAAATCCGAAATTTATTGTTATATGTAGCTTTATCAGTCGTAACATGCATATCTTTAGATTGTATTGCTGGTGGTAGTAGTGTAGATACAATCAAACCCGGTAATAATTTAAAGCTAAAAGAAGTGAAGTTATTCACTGTCCCAGCAGGTCCAAAATCGCTACGTTTTACCCGAGATGGTAAATATGTGGTGGTAAATTGCCTTTATGCGCACAAGGTAGTGGTGATAGATAGTACGACATATAAGACTATTAAGACAATTACTGTGCCAGATGAACCTGTAGAGTGTGGGATTACACCAGACAATAAGCGGGTGTGGGTTTCTCTGTATAACAAAAAGAGTATACTTGAAATAGATATAAAAAGTGGTAAAATCCTTCGAACTGTCCCTGTTGGGTCTATTCCAAAGGTTGTAGAAGTATCACCGGATGGCAAGTGGGTGTATGTTGCAAATTGGGATTCCGGTTCTATATCAGTAATTGACGCCAAGAACGGGAAACGAGTTAAGGACGTTAAGGTTGGCAGGATACCGCGTGGAGTTTGTTTCACCAGCAATGGTAAATATGCGTATATTGCAATTATGGGTGGCAGCACACTTGCAAAGATAGATGTTGAAAATGATCATAAAGTAGTAGCACAGATTCAAGTAGGCATAAATCCGCGACATGTCGTCATCAACTCGAATGATACCATCGCATATGTCAGCAATAATATGCTGGGGATTGTCACCAAGGTTGACCTGAGTAAAGATAAAGCCGTGGCAACTGTATCTGTAGGAAAAAATCCGCGTACAATAGCATTATCTCCAAGTTCTAATGCCTTATTTGTATGCAATTATAGCAGCAATAACCTGGGCGTTGTTGATATATCATGTATGAAACAAGTAGCAATTTATTCAACTCGAATTCACCCCATCGG
Source organism: Armatimonadota bacterium (assembly GCA_044344305.1). GTDB lineage: Bacteria > Armatimonadota > Hebobacteria > CAIYQO01 > CAIYQO01 > JBAXQQ01. The sequence continues at coordinate 4,506 of JBIJDE010000129.1, read as the reverse complement.
TGTAACAGTATCCCCGGATGGATCTTTTGTATGGGTTAGCAGTTACCGCACAAGTTCGGTGCATGTCTTCAAAACAACAGACTCCAGCATGAATGCAGAAGATAATATTAAACCTTCAACAAGTTCTTGTATTCCGCATGAAAATACTGACCCTTTATTGAATAATATTAATCCCGTATATAGTTATGTATACAATCTTCCGCAGTGGTTGAGAGGAATTGCTGAGTTATCAGGGGCAATGGCGAGAGGAAAAAACAATGGAAGAAAATAAAACGCTGAGTAGTCGCTACGTGCTTGAAGCCGAGATTGGCCGCGGTGGTATGGGGACAGTCTATCGCGCGCGTGATTTACAGCTTGACAGGTTAGTCGCCATCAAGGTGCTGCCACACGAGTTCACCCGTGACACCCAGTTTCTGGCGCGGTTTAAGACCGAGGTTTTGAATACAGCAAAACTTCAGCATCCGTATATTGTATCTGTATACGACGTAGGTATTGATGACGATACGTATTATTATGTCATGCAGTTAATCGAAGGGCAAGATTTGAAGTCGTTAATGTCCCAACCTGACCGGCTTTCTGATGCGGTAATAATCAAATACCTGGAACAGGTCGCCAATGCGCTTGATTTCGCACATGCCAACGGGATTATCCATCGCGATATAAAGCCGGAAAATATATTGATAGATAAATATGGCATCGCCCGGGTTACCGATTTTGGCATAGCGCGCTCTTTAGAAGGCACGCGGATGACCAGTGGCATGATTGGCACCCCGGAATATATGTCACCGGAACAGGCGCAAGGGAATGATGTTGACGGACGGTCTGATCAATATTCACTTGCTATTGTCGCCTACGAGATGTTTACCGGCACAACACCGTTCCGTTCGTCCTCTTCGCAGCCGTGGGCGGTAGTTAATAAGCATATTAATGAGGTGCCACCGGATCCTTGTTTAATAGTATCATCGTTAACATCATATTGCGCAGCAGTTCTTTTGAAAGGATTGGCAAAAATCCCCGATAAACGTTTTGGGTCATGCATGGAATTTATTGATTTTTTTTCTAAACCGGGTGATAATTTGATATCGATTCCCAATTACAAACCGTTAGAAAATGAATCATACTCATATACTGTACAATTAATAGATTACCTTGATATTAAAAAAATATTGACCATTAAAACAGTTCGTGAGGACACAGGATGGTCTTTAAAGGAAGCAAAGGACGCCGTTGAATCACTTCCAACTGAAATACGCTCAGGTATCCAATGGTTTGAAGCTAAAAGTCTTATAGAACGTTATGAATCTATAGGATGTCACTTATTAATATATGATACAAATGGCAAGGAACACTATCGTTCTACATCTGTTATTTCAGAACAATTACCAGGTATACCTACTGTGAAAGTGAAAACTGACAAGAAGTCATCATCGAGCTACGATAGTGCTTGTATTCTTATGTGCATCGGGAGTATCTTGCTTATTGTTGGGTTATCATCACTACCTTATTGGAATGTTACTGTTCATAGTTCTCTCGAAACCTTGAGTGAGAATATGATATTTTTTAAAGGTTACTATTCTGCAAATGCTAATATGGTAGGTAATATTTTCATCTTTTTAATTACCATATTCAATCTGATTATTTGTTTTGTTAAGGCTGGACCATGGCGTGGATATATGATGATAATACTAAGTGTCATCATAATATCAAGCGCGATTATCTGTGCTATAAATGGCCCAACTTTCCTACCTTCTTCTGGCTTAGATGTGAAAGGAGATAACGCAAAAGCTGACCTTGTTCGAATGTTTGTACATATCACAACTGAAGTACATCATGAGTGGAGGATTGGTGCATATACTGCTATAACATCTTCATTTTTTATATTTCTTGCAGGGGTGATTTGGTCTCAAAAAGAAATTAAAAGTGACTTGAAATAATTAAAATAGAAAAATCAGCAAAAGTGGGCGAGAGGAAAAAACAATGGAAGAAAATAAAACGCTGAGTAGTCGCTACGTGCTTGAAGCCGAGATTGGCCGCGGTGGTATGGGGACAGTCTATCGCGCGCGTGATTTGCAGCTTGACAGGTTAGTCGCCATCAAGGTGCTGCCGCATGAGTTCACCCGTGACACCCAGTTTCTGGCGCGGTTTAAGACCGAGGTTTTGAATACTGCCAAATTGCAACATCCGTATATTGTATCTGTATACGACGTTGGCATTGATGGCGATACGTATTATTATGTCATGCAGTTAATCGAAGGGCAAGATTTGAAGTCGTTAATGTCCCAACCTGACCGGCTTTCTGATGCGGTAATAATCAAATACCTGGAACAGGTCGCAAATGCGCTTGATTTCGCCCATGCCAACGGGATAATCCATCGCGATATAAAGCCAGAAAATATTTTGATAGATAAATATGGAATCGCCCGGGTTACCGATTTTGGCATAGCGCGCTCTTTAGAAGGAACGCGGATGACCAGCGGCATGATTGGCACCCCGGAATATATGTCACCGGAACAGGCGCAAGGGAATGATGTTGACGGGCGGTCTGATCAATACTCACTTGCTATTGTCGCTTACGAGATGTTTACCGGCACAACCCCATTCAATTCATCTTCATCACAACCATGGGCGGTAGTGAATAAGCATATTAACGAGGTGCCACCGAATCCCCGACAGTTTTCGAATGATGTATCTGAAGTAATCAGTGCGTCATTATTAAAAGCATTAGCAAAGAAAGCTGAGGAACGTTTTGTTAGTTGCATTGATTTCATTAGTAGTCTTTCTTCTTCTGTACCTGTTAAACTTGTCGTTAAAGATAAAACGAAACATCGTTCTTCGGTGTTGGTAATTGTCATGACGATGCTTCTCACCGGGATGGTTGTAGGTGGCGGTGTTCTTTTATTTAAAGGTAACTCAACAGTTAATCCTCCTCCTCCTCCTCAAATTCCTCCTGACTGTATCTTAATGAAAAAATCATTGGAACAGTCAACTGTAACCGTAACACCATCGGCAACTGATGATAAAGCTGTCATTGATATCACCATTTATTGGGGAACGGGTGAATCTCAACAAGGTTGTGTCTCGGATCAATCATATAGTTACACTTATCTATCAAAAGATGTGGCGAAAGATTATGTTATATACGCCAAAGCCACAGATAGCGATAATTTAACAGCCACTTCATCTTCTTTCAATGTGAATATACCAGCAACTGTACCTGATGCTCCTCCTCCTCCTGTTGTTGGCGATTACTTTGTAATTCTCGGTAGTTTTAAACATTCGGATAGGGTTAAAGCCGATAAATGCCTGGAGCGCATACAATCAAATGGTTATCCAGATTCGTATATTATCAATAGCGATGAATATCCAAAATTAACTCCCGGGTTATGGGTAGTTGTTATGGGGCCGTATGCCAAAGAGATTGCACAAGCGAAAAAAACGGAGATGAAAGCGTATGTCAGCAGTTGTTATATCAAATCGGGTAAATAAATATCTGTTAATATCAGTATTTGCGTTATTGATTTCAGGAATATTTTTTGTTGTTATCGGCATGTTCGCAAATACGCCAAAGATGATTAATCATCACAATGCTATATCGACATCTGTTGTTTCGTCAAAAGCCAAGGCGGATGACACGACGCATTCTAATGATAAGAAGAAAGTGGAGAATCCAATTATATTATCACGTGCGGCATGGAAGGCTAAGAAGCCGACAGGGACGATGAAGCCTCAAAAAGTAATACTGATAACCATACATCATACCGCGACGAAACAGCAGCCGAAAATTACTATTGAAAGAAAGATGCGCGGATTACAGGACTTCTCGCAGCGTGCTACAACCTTGGCTGGAGGAAAAAAGAAACCTGTCTGGGCAGATGTGCCGTATCATTATTACATTAACGTTGATGGACAAATAGCTGAAGGACGAAGTATTGAATATGCTGGCGATACGAATACCGAATATAATCCGTCGGGCCATGCGCTTATTGTATTGGAAGGAAACTTTGAAACAGAAAAACCGGCTACCGAACAACTGAAATCATTGAATATTCTGACAATATGGTTAATGAAGAAATATTCTATTTCATCAGAGAAGGTAAAAAGCCACAAAGATTACGCATCAACGGCATGTCCGGGAAAAAATATGTATAAGCTATTACCATCAATACGCAAAGAATTATCAGATGAAGCGGGCGAGAAGGTGACAAATGGAAGAAAAAAGAACGTTAAATAATCGCTAAATACTATAAGCTTTTACAAGGAGTTATATTCAGTTAGCAATTAAATATGAACAAAAAAGTAACTATTAAAAAATGATTGTAAGATAATGACCCCGCTGGGGGTCAAACGTTTATAGATATGGTAAAACAAATAGTTCGACCCCGATAGGGTGTCGCACAACAATTGCCGGTGATCTACACATGTTCGACCCGCTACGGGGTCGTGAATATATGTAGATGTTATATTCTATAGACGTGAGACCCCTTAAAAGGGGTCGAAGTGATGTTA
>JBIJDE010000585.1:0-3039 GCA_044344305.1 Armatimonadota bacterium | reverse complement strand
TATCACTGCAACAGCGTAATAAAATTTCTTGTTATCTGGCAAAACAAATTATACTAACGATGGAACATAGAAAACAAATAATAGAGTTAGAGAGAAAGCGAAATGATATTTTACTTAATATATGGGCTGAGCATTCAGGTGAGAGGAAAGAGTTATACAGGATTAAATCTCCTGAAGGAATTGAAGCTAAAATTCATGCACAATTGATTTTCAGTGAAAAATTAAATATCGGATTATCTGGTGCTTTGCACAATCACATCTGGATTATTGGTCTTAATCAAACTACATTGTCATTTTATACATCTGATAATCCTATTGCTAAACGTCCACATTATAATGATCCATTTTTTAGTATGTCAGGATACAATTCAAAAGGAATTGAAATTGTATATCCGTTATCACCCAATTTAATTCTTTGTATGTATGAAAAGTCATGTTTTGCTGAATATTCTAAAAATGATGGAATGACTTTAAACCTTACAGATGAGAGAAATATCATCTATTATAATGCTTTCCAGGTATATTCATCTAATAGATTTATATACAGTGTCAAAGATAATTTTGAATTTGCAAAGCAAGTCTGCGATAGAGACCCACATTATCGCAATCCAGATAGGGATAGAGTTATTATGAGTAATATTAGGAAACCAAAATAACAAATTATCACATCATTAATAAAGACAAATTATAAAGGGTAAAATATGTACTTCCGCATAGCCGATACTTTCACCGACAGTCTTGCCAAACTAAATGGCGAGGAGCAGAAGGTCGTCAAGACCACGGCGTTTGACATGCAAGTGAATCCTGCCAACCCGGGAATGAACTTCCATAAGCTGGACAAAGCAAAGGATAAGAATTTCTGGTCGGTGCGGGTCAGCGGCGATTTGAGGATGATAGTCCATAAGACCGAAGAAAGCCTGCTGATTTGTTATGTTGACCACCACGATGCCGCCTATCAATGGGCAGAACGCCGCAAGCTGGAAACCCACCCGACCACCGGCGCAGCGCAGTTAGTGGAGATTCGCGAGACAGTACAGGAAATCTCTATTCCTAAATATGTGGAAGTCGAACAGCCCAAACCGCCATTATTCGCGCATTTGTCGAAGGATTTGCTGATGAGTTTTGGCGTCCCGGAAGAATGGTTGGCGGATGTCGTGTTAGCAACCGATGATAATATTTTACAGTTAGCCGACCATTTGCCCAAGGAAGCAGCAGAAGCATTGCTGGAAATAGCCACCGGTAATATGCCGCTGCTGCCAAAACCACAACCAGTAGCTGCTGGTACTGCACCATTCGACCACCCCGATGCACAGCGTCGTTTCCGGGTGATGAATAATGTGGAAGAACTGCAAAGTGCATTAGAATACCCGTGGGAAAAATGGACAATCTTCCTGCACCCGGCACAACGGCAATTAGTAGAGCGCGACTACAGCGGCCCGGCGCGAGTATCAGGGTCGGCAGGAACTGGGAAAACCATCGTGGCACTGCACCGGGCGGTATATCTTGCCCGCAACAACCCGGATGCCAGAATACTGCTCACCACATTTTCCGACATCCTCGCCAACACTTTGCGTACAAAACTGTATCGACTAATCAACAGCGAACCACGCATAGGGGAACGCCTTGAAGTATACGCCATGAATGCCATTGGTGAACGGCTGTATGAACGGCACTTTGAACGGCCACGCATTGCATCACGAGAGACAATAAAACAATTGCTGAAAGATGCCGCCAGTACCGTCCCCGGACTCAAGTTCAGCCTGAACTTCTTACTGACCGAATGGGAAGAGATGGTAGACGCCTGGCAGTTGGATAGTTGGGAAACATATCGCGACGTAAAGCGATTGGGCAGGAAAACGCGACTGCCCGAATCGCAACGCCAAACCCTCTGGTCAATCTTTGCTGCTGGCCGCGCACAAATGGAGAGTCAAGACATCATCACTCATGCAGGCATCTTCAACCGATTAGCCGATAAGATGGCAGAAAGCAAGAACCCACCCTTTGAATATATCGTCATAGATGAATCGCAGGATGTCAGCGTCGCTCAACTGCGTTTTCTTGCTGCCCTCGGGGACAGCCGTCCCAACAGCTTGTTCTTTGCCGGTGACCTGGGCCAGCGCATTTTCCAACAGCCATTCTCCTGGAAATCGCTGGGGGTAGATATTCGCGGACGCTCGCGCACCCTGCACATCAATTATCGCACCTCGCACCAGATAAGAATGCAGGCAGACCTGCTACTTGGGCCGGAAATATCCGACGTTGACGGCATCACAGAAGACCGGCGCGGCACCGTGTCGATATTCAATGGCCCACCACCTGCAATCCTATCATTTGAGAGCCAGCAGGATGAAATAGATGCCGTAAGCGACTGGCTGAAAGAACGAAGCAATGAAGGGGTAATGCCCCACGAAATAGGCATTTTCGTAAGGTCAGAAGCAGAATTAGAACGTGCCCGTGAAGCAGTAATTAAATTTGGAATGCCGTTTAAGATACTGGACGAGTATGTAGAAACCGCCAGCGGCAAGGTATCCATCAGCACCATGCATCTCGCCAAAGGCCTGGAGTTCCGCGCCGTGGTAGTAATGGCATGTGACGACGAAATACTGCCACTGCAGGAACGCATAGAAACCGTAGCAGACGACAGCGACCTGGAAGAAGTATACAATACCGAACGCCATCTGCTATACGTCGCCTGCACCCGCGCCCGGGACTACCTGCTGGTAACCAGCGTTAACCCCTCGTCCGAGTTCCTTGACGACTTGCGAGGAACGTGAAGTGTAGGAAAATAAATATTATTAATTTACTAAAAGGCCAGATTTTTACACGTTGACCTTGTTATGCTAATTGTATATTCCTATTATATAGTCATATCTTTAGTCAACACACTGATTTTTTAAAAATATAAATGTAGATAATAGAAATGAAAAAAAACAATGAAAACTCAGATGAAGAAATAATTGATAAAAAGAAATTTCGCATTCCTTTAGCACTAGATATGAGCAACACACTTGTGCTACCATCAGATGCAGAGAAAGGCAA
>JBIJDE010000128.1:0-10883 GCA_044344305.1 Armatimonadota bacterium | reverse complement strand
TGCCATGTTATATGAAGGAGAATTGCTTTTCTGTGGTAATGCTGATGAGTTTATGCAGAGCGATAATCCTGTTGTAAAACAGTTTGTTAATGGTTCGACTGAGGGGCCAATTCATGTGGTATAATTTATTATAAAAGGGTAATACAATGGGTAATAAAGGAAATGAATTTAAAGTCGGTGCAATGTTTATTGCTGGCATAGCATTGCTGGTTTTAATTATCTCAACTATCAACAGATATGGCCAAGAAAAAGGTAAATATGCTTTTGAGATTCGTTTCACTCAAGCACAAGGAATTTTAGTAGGAGCCCAAGTACGTGTATCTGGTATTACTGTAGGTAGGGTTTTAAGTATGAGAGTTGACCCTGATACAAACCTTGCTCTGGTAAAAGTTATAATTCCAACAAATGTCATATTAGGGAAGAATTATCATTACGCTGTTAATATGGGTGCTTTAGTTGGAGAAAGATATGTTGAGATCATACCTACTGCAAAAATTGATAAAGAAGTAGAACCTAATGATATTGTTAACGGATACAGTCCGCCTGTAATGGATGATCTTCTGGTGGCTACCGGTCAATTATTAACAAAACTAAATGAAACTACAACTAATTTAAATGTAATTATTGGTGATAAATCATTACAAAAATCATTAAAGTTGACTATTCATGATCTACAGCAGACAGCAAACGCCTCAGCAGCCTTTACGCAAGAAATGCAGAGAATTTTAGCTCGAAATGGTGGCGCTATTGAGGCGTCTTTAAGAAATCTTGAGAGTACTACTGAAACAGCTAGTGGATTCGCTAAAGATGCACGTGAATTGGTAACTTCACATAAAGGTGATATCGCAGAGATGATTGCTAATCTTAAACGTACCACTGGTGATGCTGCAGATTTTGCTGGATTATTAACTCAATTTATGAAGGATAACCGTGAGCAATTTCAGGAAGCAGTGGTTGATTTGCGTAAAACGACATTATCTGCTGCAGAATTTTCAAAAGGTTTAAATGACGTATTAAATAGAAATTCTAATGATTTAACTGAAACTATTGGAAACTTAAAGAAAACAACAGTTGCATCAGCAGAATTAGCTGGCGGATTGAATAGTTTATTAAAAGAGCATAGAGAAGATATGGGTTCATTGATGAAGGATATTAGGACAAGTGCTTCAAATGCAAGCGAGTTTACATCGACTTTGAATAAAATGATTAAAGATAACCAAAACGATTTGTCAGCGTCAATTACTGATTTGCGAGTGACTACAAAATCTGCTGCTGAATTTGCAAATGGATTAAATAAAATTTTAACTGATAATCAATCAGATATTCAAGGTATGATTAGCGGAATTAAAAAAACAACAGAAAATTCTGCTTCTTTAGTTGCTAACTTAGATACAATTGTGAAAAAGCAAGGTCCATCACTTGACGCTATAATTTCTGACATGGTAGTTATTTCTTCAGATATGCGAAAATTAAGTGAATCTATCACACCACAGTTAACTAACTCTAAGATAATTCCTAATCTTGATGAGGCTACAAAAAATGTGGTTTTATTATCGAAGAGATTAGATAATGCAGCCGCCTCGATAGAAAGTTTAGCTGCTGACAAAGATATTCAGCAATCTTTACGTGACTCTGTCGGTAACGTTAAAAAGGCTGGAGATGATTTGCAGAAAATGATGGCTGAAGCTCGAACATCGATGTCAATATTACCGGAAGTTGCTACAAATATCAAAGATATATCAGCAAATATGAAAATAGCATCAGCGGATATTAAAAGTGCTTCCAATGATTTGCCCGGTATTTCACAACCATTCAAAGCTGTTGCTGCTGAATCTGCAAATAATATGCTGGATATTTCTCGTTCATTAAAATTAGCAAGTTCAGATGTAACAATAGCAGCGCGTCAATTAGCGCGTATGGGTACATTTTTTGAACAACTTCATATTGAACCAGAAGGTAGGTTATATCGTCTCAAGTATGCTTTAAGTTCTACATCAAAGAATCGAGCAGATCTTGGATTAAAAATGTACTCTCAAAATTTAATGCTTTATACACAGATAAACGATGTTGGACAGAATAACCGATTGACATTTGAGTTCGGTAATAAATTGAGTAGCCATTCATGGCTGCGATACGGGTTAGTTGAAGGTAAATTTGGTGCAGGTATGGAATATAATCCAAGCAATAATACCAGATTAGCCTTTGATGCGTATGACCCTGCAAACATACGTGGTCGTGCAACATTAGATATTCGTCTAAAACCATTTGCTAATCAGTGGTGGTTAACTGTTGGCGCGTTTGATATCGGTGATGTTAATAAACGCAATTATGGCGCTGGACTTACTTACCGACCATAATTTACTTGCCTAAATCGTGCTATAATTGTATTCTTTATGGGATACGAGTGAGGTTGAATGCCTGTTAAAATATATTCTAATCGAGTGCTTTCATTTGCATCGATGCTGAATGGGAAATACCCGAAATATATTATTCCGCTACTGCGATTGGCAGATAAAATAATTGGATTAGATAAAATCGATTATTATTACCAACAAGGTGCAAATGGGGATTCATATCATTTTTTCTCTCGTGTATTAGAAGCGTTTGAGGTTAAACTTAATGTTTCAGATTCTGATTTGGCTAAATTGCAAGGAGCTGAACCGCTTATAATAACTTCAAATCATCCTCACGGAATGATGGATGGTATTATAATCGGTGCTTTAATGGCCCGCGCAGAGATAAATTATAAATTTCTGGCTAATTACTTGCTACATCAAATGCCGGCTGCACGTGATTATGTTATTCCTGTTGACCCATTTGGTGGGTCAGGGGCTAAAGATAAAAATACTCGCCCTTTACTTGAAGCATTACGTTTTACTCGAAATAATGGAAAATTAGCAATTTTCCCTGCTGGTGAAGTTGCGCATTGGACAAGTTTTAAGAATAGAAAAGCGATAGAATCGCCATGGATACCAAATGTCGGTGGTATCATACGAGCTGCAAAAGTTGATGTAGTACCTGTTTTTATTGAAGGTGGTAACAGTAATTTTTTTAATTTTATAGGATTAATTAATCCTATATTCAGAACAGTGCTATTAATGCATGAAACACTGAGATTGCATGGTACAACAATAAATGTTCGAATAGGCGACCGTTTGTCAAAAGAGACAATTAAAAGTTTTACTGAAGACGTTAAACTGGCCAGTTATTTGAGAGAAAAAACTATGTCACTGGCTGATAATACGGAGAAATAACAAGTGAAGAATAAAGAATATACAATACAAGTAGCAGATTGCAAACCAATATCAGAATTAATAGACGAAATCAAAAATCTTCCACAAGAAGCAAAAATGGTAGATTCTGGGGGATTAGCAGTATATCTTTCTAAAACAGAAAATATTCCTTCTATCATGCATGAAGTTGGAAGACAACGCGAGATAGCATTTCGATGCGTTGGTGAAGGTACTGGAAAAGCACTTGATCTTGATGAATATGATGAATATTATTATCATTTACTGTTGTGGAATCATGATACTAATGAATTAGTAGGTGGTTATAGATTAGGTCCCGCTGATGAAATAATAGAAAAATACGGGATTAAAGGATTATATACAAGTACTTTATTTAATTTTGATGAAAAACTAACAAGCATGATAAATCCTTCTGTAGAATTAGGACGTTCATTTATACGTCAGGAGTATCAACGCAATTATAGCCCTTTAATGCTTTTATGGAAGGGAATCGGGCAATTTGTTGTTAGAAATCCGAAATACCGCAACCTGTTTGGACCTGTGAGTATATCAAATAGTTACGATACAACATCGAAAGAAATGATGGTATCTTTTTTAGAAGCAAATCATCTAAATGAAAATTTAGCTGGTAATGTATCTCCTCGTAACCCAATGACTTTCTGTGCTTCAGAGGGAGGAGAATGTGTAGAATCATGCCTTTCTGGCGTGAAAACATTAGAAGAATTAGATAAATTAATAAAAGAAAGAGAAGGTGGAATACGAAGTATTCCTATTCTTGTTAAACAATATTTGCAAATGGGTGGTAAAATGCTTGGGTTCAATATAGACCCTGATTTTAATGATTCATTAGATGCCATGGTATTAGTTGACCTTGCGACAACTGAACCGCGTTTGCTGAGAAGATACTTCGGTAATGAAGGTACAATTTCATTTCTTAAGTACCATGGTATGGAAACGAAAGAATAATTGATGTTACTTGTAATAAATCCTGAAATATTATATATCATTTCCTTTTTTCAATACGCGCTAATAGGTCTTGTGTTAGCCATGCCATTAGGACCTGTTGGGGCGATGTGTATGCAACGAACATTAGCCCGAGGAAAATGGGCTGGATTGCTGGTAGGATTAGGTGCGGCATCTGCAGACTCATTATGCGCGTTTATTGCAGCATCATCTTCAACATATTTTGGAGATTTTTTTAAAAGATATGAAGTGCAAGCTTTATGTATAACGTTTTTATTGATTATTGGTGCTGCTATTAAGATGTGGCATAATAAGCCAAAAACTGAAAAAACACCTCATAACCCAATTCGTTCAGCTTTATTTTCTTATTTTGTTACATTTGTTATGGTGGCCGGTAACCCATTTACTATTTTGGGAAGTGCTGCATTGTTGCTATTATTTCACATGGAAAAGATTAAGAATCAAACTGATGGTATTTTATTATTAAGTGGTATATTTACAGGTTCAATGGCATGGTGGCTATTATTATCCATGACAGTTTCATTTATTGGGCACCGATTATCAGAAGAAACACAAATTGTTATCAATCGAATTTTGTCGATAGTCTTTTTTGGATTTGGAATTTTTGCTTTATTTTACGGTATGATAAAAATGTAATATGGAATAATTAATTATGAGGAATTCTAATTGCGTATTTTAATAATATCAGTATTGCTTATAATTCAGACTTTTATATTTGCGCAAAATGAATTACGCATTGGTATTAAGCTGAATCAACCGGTAATTTATTTATCTTCAAACTATCAAATTGTAATACCCAACACTGACGAAAAAAAATCAATATTTATTGATATAGATAAAACATTGACTTGTGCCTATTTAAAGGAAGGTATTGCAGTATCAGAAAAAGAAGGCAAACTCTTATTCATTACAAAATCTCCGGTATCATTTATTCCTAAACCTACTGTAAATGCAACTGATATTCCTTATATGATGATATTTTTCGATGAAATAAAAAATAGTCGTCAATACCGTGGTTTTATGGAAGTTGATTTCACCCCTAATGGTTTGAATATCGTGAATGTAGTGAGTATTGAGGATTATCTACGCGGTGTTGTTAGCGCAGAAATGAATGGTAGTTACCCGTTGGAAGCTTTAAAAGCTCAGGCTGTAGCAGCACGAACATATGCAGAACGCAGTCGTGGAAAAATGAAATCATTGGGTTTTGATATGGATGATACAACTCGTTTTCAAGTATATGGAGGAATGAAAATTGAGGATAATAATGTAAATAAAGCTATTGAATCCACATCAGGTATGACATTAATGTACAAGAATCAATTAGCAGAGACGGTATTTTCCAGTAACTGTGGCGGTTGGACAGAATCTTCTGCCAGTGCCTGGGGGAATGACATTCCGTATTTACAATCAATATCCGACCTCGTTTTCGAAAGAAATGGTGATAAGGAATCAACAGCTTATTGGTTAGATTTTTGTACTAATTTTAAATTGTCTTTTTGCTTACAACCCAAGTATGAACGCGCTGAAAATTATCGATGGTTAAAAGTTATAACTCGGGATGATTTAGAAAAAAAAATTCCTATTGAATATCAAGTTGGAAAGATATTAGAAATTTCGATTTTAGAACGTGGCAACTCTGGACGAATTACGAAAATGAGTATTAAAGGTGTTGATAAAATCGCGACTATTGAAAAAGAATATAATATCAGACGCGTATTCGGTGGATTAAAATCATCATGTTTTGTTATAGATTGTTATAAAGACGAAATCGGTTCCCCAATTGTGTTTATTTTACGCGGGGCAGGATATGGTCATGGCGTAGGAATGTGCCAAACCGGGGCAGCAGGCAGGGCAGATGCCGGGTGGGGATTTGAAAAGATATTAAAATTTTACTACCCAGGCACTACCCTGCAAAAAAAAGAAAAATAGATATTAACCCAATTCTGCTTTTAATTTATCAAAATCTTCCCGCAAAGTACTTAACTCTATTCGTAAAGCTTCTACTACGGTCTCTAATGCCGCTATACGGTCAGATGGTTTGATAACTGGTTCAATGACATCTGTACCTGCTAACATGTCTGCTGGCGGGTCTCCTGCTAATAAATGCATATATCTATTTTCACGTCTACCTGGTTGTTTTGGCAATTTAATTACAAGAGGAATTTCTCTTTCTGCCATAGATTGCAGAATGTTTTCAACTTCGAGTAATTCCATGTTTTCATTAAATCGCTCTGTTCTTGTTCTCAATTCGCCGCCAGTTTGCGCGCCTCGCAACATTAATTCGCATAAAATTGCCATTTCTTTCGAGTTTATCGAATATCCTTCTTCAAAGTAATGTTGATATTTCGGTACTCGACCATCTCCTAAACGCACACGAACAAGACCGCGCTCCTTTAATGAGTCTAACGCATCGCCAACAATGCCGCTGAGATATTCTACCACTGGTTCACGATTTGACTTTTGATTGCAGGCGTTTACCAGGGCATTTAATGTTAAGGGGTAATATTCTGGTGTTGTTACAGATTTCTCTGCCAACGATGATAACACCCTAACTTCAGTTTCATTCAATATTCCGAACATTTTTTCTCCTTTTTACCTTTTATTTAAAATAATTTTTAATAAAAGTTGTGTAATATCAGATTTTTCACACACTATTATTGTATTATACCCGTGTTTGTGGCATAATAATTTATATATTTATCAATCGCAGAGAGCTTAACAAGAATGACAGATCACAAAAACAACGAAGAACAGTTAAATATTCAACATCATTATACACAGGATTCGCCTGTAAATAATACCGTTGTAACCGATATAAATGCAAGTAAATCCGAAAATTTGCAGGATTATATAAATTGCGCCATCGCTATTCGGGCTGCGATGGCACAACTTAGATTATACCCACCACAAAGTGCAACAGTTAGATTGGCATTAAATGATGCTATTGCATTCATGAATGACTTATGGTCTAAAACCAAAGAACTATTAATTACTAATAATGGCACAGATATAGGAGTAAATGGATTAGGTTTACCCCGACAATCAGCACGAATGCTTTCTGATATGCAACGAATTATGAATGATGCTGGAATTACAGCTATTGCTTATAAAACAGGAGTAACAGAAAGTGAAGTTGAGAAGTTTTTAGTTTGCCTTGGTACGTATAATTCTGATTTAGATAATACTCCATTTAATATTTTTTTTGATCAATTAGGAATAAGTAATATTGAAGTTGCAATGAAAGGACACGCAAAATCGATAGCAGAATTAAGCGATGCTGCTGCGGCTTTAGCAAGCGGAAAAAGTATAATATCCGGTACCGAATCTGGAATAGAAAATAATGGTACTGGTGAAAAACCAATATTCAATGAGTCAGACGAGTCTATGGAATTAGAAAGCCTCAATCAAGCTGATTGGGAAGTTTATTTAAAACAGTATGTAAACAGCGCGCCTTTAATTAGACGTAAAATATTAGCAGCTTTAGCAAAATGGTTAGATAGTCATTTTGAGGTTTTAACGAATGAAGATGCTAAACGAATAGATCCATTTATCACAGAAGTTATAATGCAAGAACCAGATGCGTCCGTTGTGACTGAAGCTATTGGAATCCTTGCGCATCGAATGCAAGATTTAATTGATGATGGAACAATGGATAAAGCTTTGGAATTAGTTAAGCCTGTTAAAGATAAATTAGAAAAGTCAGAATCACCTGAATTACGTGCCAATTATTCTAAAGTAGTAGACAAATTGGTTACTAATGTGAACTTACTTGAATTAGCGCAAAAATCCAGTTATTCACCTGATGATTTCACCCATGCATCTAATGTTATTGAAGCACTTGGTAAAAAGTCATATAAAATGATTATTGATTTGTTAACAAACAATAATAATATGCAAGACAGGGCAATGTTATTAGAGTTTATTAGATCAATTCTACCTACACATTTACCGGATTTATACCTTGAATTACGTAAACCACAAATATGGTTTGTCTACAGGACTTTATTGGAAATATTAAATGGCTATGTAAGCGAAAGTCAATTAGCAGTGGTAAGTGAAAAGATTGAACATTCTGATTATCGCGTGCGTGAACAAGCATTAATTACAGCTGTAACAGCTTCTGGAGAAAATGCTCAATTATATATCATGCGTGGATTAAAGGATGATAATGCCACTGTTCGCGCTCGTGCCGCATCATTGATCAGTGTTGATCCTCAACCTGAATTGCTTGAGTACCTTGTGAAGATTTTATCTGGAAAATCTGGCAGAAATGAGACTGAAGAAGTATTAATGGCATCATGTTTATCATTGCGATTTTTTGATTGTGATGAAGCACGCGATTTATTATTAAAATTACTATATCCACCATTTTTAAGTCCGTTTCGAAAGATGTCAAATGAAGTACGTAGTGTTGCTGTAGTGGCATTAGCGAATAGTATTGATAAGGCTGATGTTGAAATTGCATTGAGAAAAGCGGCAACAGACACGAATATTCTCGTTCGCCAAAATGCTAAACAAGCGTTAGCTGGAAAATGATATTTTATGGCTCTTGTAAAAGACAAGAGCCATAAAATATCTGAGTTTCTCGATTAGGCAAGTCTATTAATCATCTCCACCAAGACCGCCTAAAATGTCACCTAACCATGAACCCTTACGTTTACGGTTATTGTTAGAACCACGGTCAGAGCTATGTGAATTATTGTTGCGATTATTGTCGCCATGTTCATTGTAATTATCATGGTCATCATGATCTCGGTAAGGTTGTTCATCACGTCGTGACTGAGATTGGCGTATATTATCTGTTTGATTAGTAGATTGTGAGTTTAATCCCGATTCAACAGTAAGAAGTTTTTCTAATTCACCACGATCAAGCCAAATACCTTTACAACCAGGACAAATGTCTATTTCGATTCCTGACCGTTCAATTGCGCGAAGTTTATCTCCGCATACAGGACATATCATTATGATCTCCTTTAGATTTTTGAAGAATTGTTACTGAAAGATTAATCATATAAAATGATTAAGAGAATAGTTTATATTGAAAATTTGAGTCTAAACAATAAATCTTGGGGGTTGAAATACATTTTTTGTAATATGTTTAATGATTAATTTTTTTTGTATAGAGGTTTGATTTTTAATAGTAGACAGAATACTGTCTTCATATATCAATTCAGGAGTTTGTATATCAGACATGTCGTCTGGTGTGATTTGTAAGTAGCATATTGATTGAGAATCGTTATGAATATGAAAACTGACGTTAGTCCCTATCGTATTAAATATGAATACGAGAACAAAAATTATTTGAATGTAGAAAATTAAAGAATTATTTTTTGTCATTTCCGAAATCAATATAATATCTTTAGGTATGGTTTGTCAATTAAAATATCATTATGAGGTAGATTGCAGGATTTATACTCATAATGTCTAAATATAATGTAATGAGAAAAGGTATTGAAATTAATGGTGCACTGAATTTAATTAAACCTCCAGGTTTAACATCACATGATGTTGTTTATCGTGTTAGACGATTAACAGGAATACGTAAAGTCGGTCATACTGGTACTTTAGACCCGGCAGCAGCGGGGGTATTACCTTTAATGTGCGGTCATTCGACACGTTTAGTAGAGTATCTTGATAATGGTTGGAAATCATACCGTGCTGAAATAATTTTAGGAATAAACACTGATACTGATGATTCAGAAGGTGATATAGTTACTTGTGGTGATGCATCAAAAATTACTGAAAATGATTGTATTAATGCCGCCTTAACAATGACAGGCGAAATAGATCAATGTCCACCCAATCATTCCGCTGTTTGGATAAATGGAGTTCGGGCTTACGATTTAGCTCGTAAAGGACGAGATTTTTCCGCTGTATCACGAAAAGTACAAGTTAAATCAATAAAATCTGCATCATTTGAACCTGGAAAATATCCACGATGGGTGGTAGACATTACTTGTGGACGAGGTACATATATTCGTAGCATTGCACGTGATTTAGGAGATAAGCTGGGAGTCGGTGGAACATTGGCATTTCTTTTGCGCACAAGTGTTGGCGGGTTTACGCTTGCGTCTGCAATGAGTATTGAAGAACTTGGAGAATTATGGCGCGAAAAAGGTGTTGAATGTATCATGTCACCTGATATAGGTCTGGATACTTTTCCATCAATTGAGATTCCTTCAGATGTAAGATGGCGATGGACACATGGTGCACCAATAACTGTTCAACCTGAAGAAGGAGTCTTTAAAGTATATATTGAAGGTGATTTCGCAGGATTAGCGAGAGTCAAAGAGAATAAAGCTACCCCAATTGTAAATATGATTCCAAGTACATCACGACTTGAGACGGGCATCAAATAATGTTACGACTTGTTCTTGTTTTTGCTTTGGCGGTTATATGCAGTCAATCATTCGCATTAAGTGACTCTAAAACAATGATGATGCTTGGTTGTTTAAAGTTGGAAGATGAAAATTATTTAGAGGCTTCACATTTATTTGAACAGGTAGATACATCAAATTATGATAATGTTGAATTATGGAAAATGATATACAAATGCTCAATAGCACAAAAAAAATATAAACGCGCGAAATTAGCATTACTACAATTATTTATGATTAATTCTGACAACATAGATGGATGGCGAAATCT
>JBIJDE010000584.1:0-3044 GCA_044344305.1 Armatimonadota bacterium | reverse complement strand
GTTACGGCGTGTCAATCGGCAGGATGATTGCTGATGACGGGTTGTATATACCATCTGTAGATGAATTGCGCCAGTCCATTGCAACTGCATCAGATGAAAAAATCGGTGCTTTTGCCGACCTATTATATTTGGTAACCACATTTAATATCCCAGCTGGACGTATGGAGATTAAACATATCAATAAAGGTAACTCAGTACAATATGCCGCATACCAAATGGGCATTCCCTTCACCGTGCATCCCGGCATTGGCTACGACATCATATACACCCACCCGATGAATTGCGGTGGCGCCATTGGCCGCGGATCAGTGTGGGATTTTCTGACATATACTGATAGCGTGTTAAAATTACAAGGTGGTGTGCATTTGTCGGTAGGGTCGGCAATTATGGCGCCGATGATATTCGAAAAAGCGCTGTCGATGGCAAAAAACGTTGCCTTACAAACCGGTGAAGCGTTGGAAGATTACTACCTGATCATTAATGATATACAGGATGGTGGTGGCTGGAATTGGAATGATGGTGAACCACCGATGGATAACCCGGCGTATTACCTGCGTTTCTGCAAATCATTTTACCGAATGGGCGGCGAGTTGGACTACATCTGTCTGGATAACCGCGCGTTCTTAATGAATCTATATGATACTTTGCGGAAATGAAATAGATTACAACAGAAAGAAAAATTAACATGGATAGGCAGGATGGGTAGGATATATCATTCTGAATATTCTGTCTCAAATGAGTTTTGGTGTATAAATAACTTCGTATCCCCGTTCAATTATTGCCTGGAACTCTGGTGATATAGCGTGCCAGTCAAGAATATCTACCCGAAAAGTTAAATCAGATGCTTGAAAAGCTTCTCTGATTTCTGCCAGTAATAGCCAATCAATCTTTTCTGTACTGACAATTGTTAAATCAAGATCGGAATATTTTTTTGCTTTGTTTCCGCATCGCGAACCAAATGCCCTGACTTCACAATTAGGCAGGTATTTTGTAATGATAGTCAGGATTATTGATAACGATTCACGGGAAACGTCAATCATTTCTTTTCTCCAGATTTGATAATAAATTTTTAGCATCTATCAAGAAAGAGATGGCTATTTGAAATACAGATTCAGATATTTCTTCGTCATAAATATGTGAAGTTTGGTTTCTTGCCCGGTGGTATTTCATCCAGATATCAACATCAGATATTAATCTATTTTCTGCGCTAACTCTAAATAACTCAATTCTGGTCACGCCGTCTACAATTTCCGAACCTATATTACTTTCAATCCATCGTTTCATAAATTTCCAGCACAATTCATAAGTAAACTCGAAATTTTGGATAACACCAGCTTTTATGGTTTCTATTTCATCATAATCTTGATTATCTTCAGATAATTTCTTGCTAATAACAGCTATAGACCTGTTAAAAGAATTTATTGCTTTTTTTAAACTGCTTAATTCTAATGACATTTCATAATCCTCACTTCTTTTTCGCCGATCCCAATGATTTGCGGATTATTAGTTCGTGTTGTAATATGCGTTTTTCTTCCGCTGGAGCTTCGCCATTTACTAATTGTATGACAAGGCGGGCGGCTTCGCGGCCGATATCCTGTAGTGGAATATGGATTGACGAAAGCATGTTTTCGCCATCATCGTCCATCATTGGGAAGTTATCGTCAAAACCGATGATGCTTATATCATCGGGTACATTTATGTCGGCATTATGCAAAATATGCCAGAGATGAATTGCTGTAGGGTCATTAATGGCAATTATAGCGGTAAATTGGCTGTGTTCATTTAAAAAATTCAACAGATGTTGGGTTAGTTCAGCGTCTGGAATAGCCTTATTGCTCAGGTGCAGATTTGTAGGCAATGTTTCAGCACCTGTTAACAATGGGTCTACTTCAAACAGGTGTAAGTGTTTATCCGGGTTTAATCCGAAATCTGCTATTGCTTGTTGAGCACCTTTAACTCTTTCGTTGGGAGATGGCAATTCTTCCGGGTTATACGCCTGGTAGATACATTGAATAATATAGCGATGACCAAGAAGTAATAAATGCGTTACCGCTTCGTATGTGGCCTGATAGTCGTCAGTATTAACCAAGGCGCATCCTTCCAGTTCTCCAAGTAGTGAAACGATGGTACGATTATTAAAACCGATATTTTTTCGTAATGTTTGAATTTGATTAATTGTACTGCCACCACGGCTGAAAACAATTGCGCCGTCGACATCGCCACGAGAAAAAACAGATGGTAAATCGTTGTTATCGCCACGAATGTAATTTATTAACAACGCATAACCTTTTTCTTCCAGTACATCAATCATTCCGCGAAACATTTCACTTAAAAATCCTTCAGTTCTGGAATAAAAGTTAGTTGGTAAAAATGCAGCGACGACATGATTGATAACGGTGGTATTATTGCGCAGATGAGACAAGCGACGGGCAGCATCATTTAATTCAGGAGAATATCCCAGTTCGAGAGCGGCAGCAACAATACGGGCAGTGGTCGCTTCAGATATGCGTTTATTACCACGCAACGCCATCGAGGCTGATGCCTTGGTAACGCCACACATGTTGGCAACATCTTGTAAAGTGACCCGTTTGGTAATATTATTTTTGGTTATTGTTGACATTTCATTCTCTCAATTCGCTTTGGCATGTTTCTTGCTTAAAAGCAAAATTACTATAAATAATGGTAGTTACTATTTTAGAAACCGAATCAGCATCTGTCAAATAGAGAAAAATACAATCCGCGGGTACAGGCACGAATACTGTGTATGTAGTTGATTATTCTTAATGACTTGTTGCAGTTAAGCAATGGTAAATAGTTGTAGATTTGGAAGGATAAGGGGGCTGGCTCGCATCCAGAAAGTTGAGCCTAAGTATTAAAATAAGCAGAACCTGGATGCGTGCCTGAACCCGACAGTCTTGCCCGCGGGTACATGCACGAATACTGTGATTTCTGGTGATTGAAAGTGCGTTGGTAATTCCAGTATTCAAGACAGTCCCCTTTGCTTCGGTTCAAGGCACGAATATTGTGCATGTAGTTGGTTATTC
>JBIJDE010000582.1:0-3048 GCA_044344305.1 Armatimonadota bacterium | reverse complement strand
AAATACGTCGTATAATTACCGTCAAATTGTCGTATCTTCGCATCTTCAATTTCAGCAATATGATTTGCTACTTTATCTAATAAAAATCTGTCATGAGATACAATCAAAACTCCACCACGATAGTCACGAATAAAATCTTCTAACCATGTTACAGCAGATAAATCAAGATGATTTGTAGGCTCGTCTAATAATAATAAATCGGGTCTGGCAAGAAGTAATTTAGCTAAAGCTAACCTTCTTTTTTGTCCTCCAGATAGAGTTTTCACAATTTGATTGTCATATTCTTCAGATAAACCAAGTCCTCGCAATATTCGAAGTGCATCAGCTTGCAATGTATCACCACCGAGGTGGTGGTACTTTTCTACCATATCAGAATGTTCATGAAGCCAATCATCAAATTCAGTATCATCATGAGCATTAACTACGCTCATTTTCTCTTCAATATTGTGAATTTTAATTGTTAGTAGAGCAATGTCCTGACGGGATTTTAATAAATCCTCAACAACAGTAAGTTCATCCTCATCTTCGGCATCCTGAGTTAAATATCCAATAGATATTTCTCGTTGAATTGCAACCACACCATCATCAGGTACTTCCTGACCTGTGATAATGCGAAATAATGTCGATTTTCCAGCACCATTAGGAGCAATTAACCCGACACATTCGCCATCACGAACTTGCAATGATACTCCGGTGAATAAAACCTCATCACCGAAAGATTTAGAAATATTTGCTATTTGTAGTAATACAGCCATAACCGAAGAAGATTATAACCTAAAGTCAATTAAAAAGCTATTTAATATCACAAATGATAGAGAAATGTTTATTTTTAATACGCGTTAAAATAATTGTAGCGTTTTTGTTGCCTTTCAATTTTAACTTTTTTTCTACTTGATCAGGTAACATCGGGAATCCACGTTTTTTTATTATCACTTTACCGATTTCATTATCTCGTAAAAATGAGTTTAAATGCTTTAAACTCCAAGGCAAAACCTCATTCACAGAATGTGATTTTAATACTGGTGAATTGATCATGAAATCACCGGTTAAATACGCAATTTCATCATCAATACGTGATAGGTAATACTTTCCAGCAAGATTTGTAACTAATCCTGCACGAATTATAGCGGGATCAGGTTCGTAAATAAATTTCTTAATTTCACTTATTGAATTATCTTCTAATTGAAATGATGATATTGAATCCTTAAATGGTAAAACGGTGGCAACTCTTTCATACTTTTTAAGTTCACCACACCAAAGAATAGCTTCTTTACATTCACCATGGTATGAAATTAACTCTATCTCAAAATCAGTAAATGAAGAGAAATCTATCGCTGGAGAAACTTTAACACCAGATTTTCTACAACGTTTTGCTAATTCAAATACCCAACTTAAAGGTGGTGAATATTTATCAGGATTCCGCCCTGCATTTTTTTCTGAGCGTCGCGACGGATCGATAAATATACAAGAAGAATCTGGGATAATAATATCATTAACATCACCGCTAATAAATTCGATTTTTTTATATAATCCAGCGATTTTAGCATTTTCTTTTGCATATATAATATTAATATCATCTTTGTCTACAGCAATAACTTTCTTAACATGATTAGCTAATGCTAATAAATCACCACCGATACCACAACATAAGTCGTATACAATATCATTATCATTAAAACGTAATGCCCGATATTTTGCAATTTCCTCGCTGGTTGCCATTTCATATCCATCGCGAGTGAAATACATTTGTCCGCCATTTTCAAACTTTTTTATTGCTTTCCTTCTAATCTCAACTATTGACAAAGCCGACTGAAACAACTCAGTCGGCATGTCGAATTTCTCTTTAATTTTCAGAATATCATTCTTATCTCGATAACAGTCATTAATTCTTTTTAATATTCTTTTACCGTCATCAGTAACGAGATAAGTTGCAGCCTCAATACTATTCATTTACGAAAGTCATCCTTCTCATTTCGGCAAATCGGCAGATTACTTCACCGGGTTCTAAAACAGCAAGGCGATTTAAAGAAAAATCTTCAACAGTATATGAAGCTAATACAGAGCCATAAATGACCGCTTTTCGCAAATTATTTTCGTTAATGTCATCTAATCTTGCTATATATCCCAACATGCCACCTGCAAAAGTATCTCCAGCACCAGTTGGATCTTTAACCTCTTCTAATGGAAATGATGGAGCAACGAAATAATTATCGGCTGTCATCATTACAGCACCATGTTCGCCTTTTTTAATCACCACCATATCAGGACCTAACTCTAAAATCTGCCTTCCTGCTTTCACTAAACTTGGCGTGTTACAAAGTTGGCGTGCTTCGGCGTCATTAATCGTTACGCAATTTACACGCTTAAATACTTCTATTACCTGTTCTTTACAACTATCAAGCCAGAAATTCATTGTATCTGCAACAATAAACTTGGGAGCAGTTAGTTGATCCAAAACCGCTAATTGCAGTTCAGGGTGAATATTTGCAAGGAAAATATATTCAGTATCTTTAAATTCATCTGGAATAATAGGATTAAAATTTTCTAATACATTTAAGTCTGTTTGACGAGTATGAGCCTGATTCATATCATATTCATAGAACCCTGACCAGTGGAAAGTTTCACCAGTAATTCTTGCAACACCCTTAGTATTAATATCACGGTTGTTAAAGAATTCGATATGCTCATCTGGAAAATCTTCACCTATGACGCCAATCATCCTGACCTCAGTAAAAATTGATGCTGCTGTTGAAGAATAACACGCTGCACCACCTAATACGCCTTTAACAATACCAAACGGGGTTTCAATATCATCAAGTCCAATTGACCCAACAATCAAAACCGGTTTTTTATTACATTCTCTATTCATCATTTCTCCTTCACATTTATATTTTACCTATTTTATCGGTATTATGCCATATTTACGAAACTCAAGTGGTGTCATTTTCATTTTTGTTTTAAATCTTCTTGAAAAAACCTCTTGAGATTCCTCGCCTATCCTATTACAGATTTGCTTAATTGATAAATCCGTCTCTTTTAATAATTGGC
>JBIJDE010000581.1:0-3055 GCA_044344305.1 Armatimonadota bacterium | reverse complement strand
CAGATAACAATTCAATTATTTGACGAGAAAAATAATGTTGCGAGAATGCTTGTACCACAACAAGACCGCCGTGGTGGTAAAAATACCGAAGCCTGGGATGGATTGGATGATCAGGGTAAACCTTTGCCGGCAGGAAAATACACCTGGAAAGGTATACAACATGACCCGATAAAATCGAAAGTATCATTCAGCGTTAACAATTCCGGTAATCCACCCTGGCCCACTAATGACAACAAAGGCGGTTGGGGTGGCGACCACGGCACTCCATCAACAGTTTGCGCTGTTCCCGGCGGCATGGTACTGGCATGGAACGGTTGTGAGTATGGATGGGGAATAATAAGAGTAGACCTGAATGGCAAAAAAATGTGGGGAACAAAACACGCAGCAGAGCATCTGGCAACAAATGGAAAACAGCTTTATATCGCTGGAGACCATAGTTTTAATGAACTTGGAGTACAAGTATTAGACCTGGTTGATTCCCGACCGACAACATTTGGCAACAACAAACCATCATTAATCGCGCCGGATGGCGGGACAAAAGAAACAGATAAAGTCACCGGTTTAGCATATAATGCCGGGAAAATCTATGTGAGTTACGAAAAACGCGATTTGATCGCAATATTCTCTGCAGATAAAGGTGAATTACAGGCAACATGGCCAGTATCTGCTCCGCGGCGTATATCAGTTCAACCGGATGGTTCGTTCGTCGTTCTCAGCAAAGATACCATATTGCAGGTGAAAGATGGGAAAACAAAAACCATTATTGAAACCGGACTCGATAATACCACCGGCATATCAGTCGGTACCGATGGTACAATTTATGTATCTAACTCCGGGAAAAGCCAGGATATCGATGCGTTTGATGTTACAGGGAAATTATTGCGCCATCTTGGCAGACCCGGTGGTCGACCTGCTGCTGGGAAATATGACCCGGAAGGTATCTATATGCCAGGCGGAATATCTATTGACGAACAAAATCGTTTATGGGTTGCTGAGACTCAAGATGGACCGAAACGCATAAGTGTGTGGGATACATTAACCGGCAAAAATCAGGCAGAATATTTTGGCGGGTCATCTTATTTCGGTTACGGTTATATCGATCCCGACAAACCATCTGAAATATTGGCCCACAATGTATTATGGGCAATTGATTGGAAAAAGCTGAAAGGGTCACCAACAACAACCATTTGGCGAAAAACCAACCCGGATATGGCGGAAGAACCAAATCCAGACGGTTATCAAGGATTATGTAAAATATTCACCGCAAATGACGGTAAACAATACATGACCGGTGGTGGTCAATTTAAAAGATTGATGTATCGCCGCGATGGTGATGTTTTCAAACCATTCCTTGCTGTTATTGGTGTTTACGATTCAATTCTTTATGGTGGTCAAGGCAGCCCATTATTAAGCGACAAGAAAACATTCCCAAATGGCTACTACCTGTGGCAGGATGAAAACAATGACCAGATTTACCAGAAAGAAGAAGTGAAAACACTGCCTAAAGGTATCTGGGGATTAAATATGGCATGGGTTGACAATGACTTAACTATCAATTTCAGCACCGGTCATCAATTGAAAGTTGATGGTAAAACCGAAGGTGGTTGGCCGCATTATGACGCTGCAAAATTTGCCTCGACACCATTAGTCGGCAAAGTTGGCGGGTATTTCTGGCGCGACCAGGAAGGCTTCAGTTATTCTTCTGCTAATAATCTTGTTAAGTGGAATGATAAAGGCGAAGCATTGTGGCGGTACAATGGCATAGTTGGATGGCATTATGCTTTAAATATGCCAATGGTAGGTCCTGGCAAACTCCACGGAATGACCGGTCCGATGGGTACCGCAGGCGATTACTTCGCTATGATGACTTACTTTGGATGCAACCACATATTCACCCGTGACGGCATATATGTAGCGGCTATTTTAGGTGATGGCCGCCTGGGTGGTCGTGGTGCTGATGAAGGACAACCGGAAGGCCAAGGCGGACAATTTGTAAAACTGCGTCCAGACCCGAATGGGCCGGAAAGATATTTCATCATTCATGGCGGCCAGGATTCACGTGTTTGGGAAGTATTCGGACTTGATAGTATCGAACCAATCACCGGTGGAGTTTACGAAATAACGCCGGAAGACGCCGCAATGGCAAAAGCTAAGTTTGACGAATACAATGCATCTATCGCTCGCAGTAAAAAACTAACTATCGCGCGTGGACGAACAGCTTTAGACATGGCAGAACCAGTATCTAAAGCAGTAGATAATAATCGCAGTTTCGAGGCACGAGCAGCGTATGATGAAAATAATCTTTACATAAAATTTGATATTAAATCACCAAATCAGCTTATAAATGCAGAAACTGAATCGAAATATCTATTCCATAGTGGAAACTGCCTTGATATTCAAATAGCTACCGACCCTAATGCTGACGAAAAACGTAAAAAACCAGCTGTAGGCGACTTGCGGGTATTAATAACCCGTCAGGCAAATAAACCGTATGCTGTACTTTACCGACCTAAAGTCGCTGATTTCAAGGGTGAGCCAATTATACTCAAATCCCCTACAGGTACAGAATCATTTGATTCAATTGAAGTAATCAATACTTTCACACTTGATTATAAAAAAGGAACCAACGGATTTACTGCAACGGTGACTTTACCATTAACTACCATTAACTGGAAGCCGTTACCAGGAAAAACTATAAAAATGGATCTGGGATACCTGTTTGGCAACGATATGGGTACCCAATGCGCTGCCCGCGCTTACTGGATGAACAACGGCTTCAGTGCAAATGTCACCAATGACATTCCAAATGAAAGCCGCCTGGAACCAGCAGAATGGGGAACAGCTCTGGTTGAATAATATAATCAAGAAGGGAATCGACTGCTTATAGCCGGTTCCCTTTTGATTTCAAAACTCCTGTCAAAGGAAACACATGTCTAACAAAGCACCAAAATGGTCAACTTATTTCATCTGGCGGTTATGCCTTCCTGAAAAAGAAAATGCCCAGGAAGATTGCGCACGAGCCATAAAATCAGTGAATAACCTGCTGGATAAAACA
>JBIJDE010000127.1:0-10973 GCA_044344305.1 Armatimonadota bacterium | reverse complement strand
TACGGTTCTGTGAGGGGGAGCGTATATCAATGCCAAGATATCCGATGGGCGACGCATCCGGCGCGTTAGTCCGGCAATCAGAGCCATCGGTGCAACAATGGTATGGAGCTCTCTACTCGACCGCCGCTCTGCGGCTGGAAATAATGTCACATAAATATTCTATTCGACTTAACAAACCAGCCGCAGCGCGGCGAAATATTAATAGCATCGTGATAATTCTAAAAATCAAAGCTGCAGAGCAGCGACACATTAAAGTTACGCCTTACCACAAATTCTGCTTTTTTTATATTTTTATTTGATTGTTAACTATCTAAAGCTCCGTACGCTCTATCAATTCCTGTTGTTCTTCTTTTGATAGCGCGATGAAATATTCGCTGAACCCATACATGCGGACGCATAAATTACGGTACTCTTTCGGGTTTTCCTGCGCGGATAGCAATGTTTCTTTTGTAATGAATGTGCAACCCAAATGGATACCGCCAAGGATGAAATATGTTTTCAGCAATGCCGCGAGTTGTTCTGATGAGATTTTTCCGCCGAATTTTATATTTAAGCCGCCCATAGTGGTGCGGGAATGCGGTAATTTGGCGACACTTTTCAAAACGGCTGTAATCCCTTTTACATCGGTGCCGTATGTTGGCGACTGGTTTTCGCTTATCGGTTCGCCAGCAATTCTGCCATCTGGGGTAGTCGGTAAATCGCGTCCCCAGGCGTGATGAGAATCAAGGGAATAGAAAGCGGACATATTTATATGGGTAGGCGATAATTTAAGTGAATCAAGTATGTCATGTATTATAATGCCAATTTCATTCGCGATATTATCAACGTCATCGATGTCGTTTCCATACTTTGGTATATGCGCGCAAACTTCTTCGTGAAGTTGTTCATACCCAACAAAGTTGTTCTTTACAATATCCATATATTCGCATAATTCATACTTTTTCTCATCAAATACGAGATGTTTTATTGCCATTAATGAATTAGACACGGTAGCAATTCCGCCAAAAAAATGTCCCTGCGGTCTGTATCTTGCTCCGCCGGACTGGTAACTCAATCCGCGTTTGACACAGTCATTCAACAGCATAGATTCAAACCGGAACCCGGTGTCAGTTGCTTCCTGATTTAACAATTGCGCTTCTGCTTGTTTCACAGAATTTGTTAAAAAATATGATATGGAAATTTTGAAATTGTTCAGCAATTCAGTAAAGGTTTTAATTTCAGAAGCCGGTAAAATATCTGCAATCAATGATTCCTGCGTTATTGGATTACGTCCTGAGTTTAGCGCAGTTAACATCCAATTTGCGACGTTATGGTACTGATATGACAACATCATGCCATCATCCATAAATCCGCCTATATCTGCCCGGCAGCATCCAACCATGGTGTAATTTGCCGCGTCGTCTTTTGCCCCGCCGGATTTTAACAGCGATGGTATAATGACATCATCATTAAAAAAATGAATTTGCGACTGTAAAATCTGCGTAGCTTCGGCAATCATTTTGAAGATAGCATCATCATGATTCGCATCCAAACGGATTGATAATACCGGTTCGGGCAATTGGACATCAATTGCCGCCTCTAAAATCAACTGTGAAAGATCATTAAATGCGGAGTTACCATTTATATCTCGCCCACCCAATATCAGGTATTGTTTTGATGATACTGATGGTATCGGCTTGGCTTTATAATTAAACGCGCTTGTCCCGGTTATTTCATTAGTCTTGATAAAAAAATGAGATAACAATTTTTTGGCTTCTTCCCTGGTTAACGCGCCAGTATCTATATCATGCTGATAATATGGCAACAGGTATTGGTCCATACGGCCAAAGGCAAAATCACGCGCGCCAATGTAGCAACTGGTTATCAGATGAATAATCCATATCGATTGCAATGCTGAAAATAGGTCTGTCGACGGATTATTGGGAACCTGCCGCAATGCACTGGCAGTCCTGGAAAATCTTAATTTCGCATCATTATCGTCACTGTTTTTCGCGCGTTTATCTGCTTCCATGGCATATCTTTGCGCATATTCAGCAATTGCTTTTCTAAATTGTTCAGAATTATCGGCAAACTCCCGCGCCTGGTTGGTGCCGAGATTATCTGCCGTTATTTTGGCGTCTTTTACTATTCCCGCCAGACCTTTTGATAGCAGGGAAGACCAGTCTAATGTCATGTGTCCATTTGTATAATATTTGGTATTACGGATTTCATTATCAGGCAATACACCTTCAACAACACGTCCTAAAAAGAAATCCTCATCTTCAATTGGTGTGCTAACCTCGTTAAGCATAGTTACAAAAATATCTGTGTATGAAGAGTTTATTTGTACCATACGCCGTAAAATAGCTTCCCGTTCGGTGAAACACGCGGAATTGTCACCGGCAAATATTCTATCTTTTAACCGTGAAAACTGCTCAAACTTATCTATCACACAACCATTATTATTCATAAATAAAATATACCATACCGATAGGGTGAATTGAAGTGAAAATATAGTTTATTTTAATTTCAATTCGTGTTGTTCCCCACACCAATCATGATACACTGACAGCATATATTCGTAATGCTCCAACGGCATGCCGGGAAAGATGGTGTTAGATGTGCCGAATATGTAACCGCCACCTTGCGAGGCGTTGTTCAGGCAGTATAGCGCAGAATCGCGGATTGCTGACAGTGGGCCGTCTTGTAGCAGGTTGCACTGGACATTGCCCATCAGCGCCATCTTGCTGTGGCAGCGACGTTTTACCTCGGCGATATCCATTCCCGCCATCGGGTCGACGGACTGGAAACAGGTAGTCCCCAGTGACAGGTAGTCGTCCAGAATCGGCATGATATTGCCGTCGGTATGAACAAAAGGTATGACTCCCAGCGACTTGATATGCTGTACCTGGCGGTGCAGGTAGGGGGTGATGAACTCGCTGAACTGGCGCGGGGAAATGAACGGGCCGGCATTGAAGGCGACGTCATTAACCACGTGGATGAAATCCGCACCGGCTTCCGCGAGAATATTGAAAGTCTCTAAAGCAACCAGCGTTTTGCGTTCTGCCTCTGCGTGGATAGCTTCCGGGTCATCAACCAGGTCAACGGCGAACTGTTCCCAATCCTGCATTCCCTCGATAGACCAGATAGTGCCGCCGACAATACTGCCGATAAGGATGTCATCGCCAAACGTCGCCTTCGCCGCCCGAACCCCATCCGGGTCACTCCAAGGGAAAAATACCGCCAGCGCATCCCAACCGTAACGCTCAACAATCTTTTCGTATATCGTCATACAACGGCCAATCAGCTTTTCTTTTTCCGCCACGGTACACCCGTGCCAGTCGTTCCACTTGGGAAAACGCAGGCCGAAAGCCTCATATTCCAACTCAAACATCACTTCAAAATGCGGCGGCCGGTCCGGTTGTTCAAACCGAAGCGTTTTCAGCATGCGTTCTTTACCGGTCATATTTTTATCTCCAGGGGTTATTAGTTACACAGAGATTCACGGAGGAAACTCCCTCCGTCACTTCGTGACACCTCCCTCGGTGATGGAGGCATTAAATCCTGTTAATCATGTCAAAAATAATTTCTGCATCTGTCTTGTTTGATAATTGTAATACAAAATTATCATATCTTTGGATAAAATTATGACGTGTAATGTGGATTATTATGATATTTTATTTCAAGTTACACAGAGGAGGTATTCAAAAACTCCCTCTGTCACTGCGGTGACATCTCCCTCAAAAGGGAGACATAAATGCCTCCATCTCCGAGGGAGGTGTCACGAAGTGACGGAGGGAGTTTCCTATTTATAAAAAATTAAAAATTATCAATCGTCAGCGCGGTGAATCCTACTGTTTTGCCGGGCCAGTCGTCGGTGCGGAATGGCACGGCGGGTAGGTCGGCTTTGTTAAACAGGTTGCAACCCATCGGGTTGTTTGCCCATGCGTAGCGTACGGAGACGGGTTCTTTTACGGCATCGCTCCAGACGATTACGTTTTTGCCGGAAATTTTTGCCTGGGCAGTGACGAATTTTTTGTCTGGACCGCAAATATAGAAGCCTTTCAGCGGTTCTCCGCCTTTCACTACCAGGCCCTTACCGATGTAGTCGAAAGACAAGACCGCCTGACCATTTTTAACTTTCATTGATTTGTATTGCGGGCCGGAATATTCCAGTTTTTTCTCACCATATACCTTTGCCCGTGCCACCAGTCCCAGTCGCAGGCCAACATCCTGTTTGTTTTTCGGATGAACATCTTTCTCGTCGCCGATATCAACCGTCACCGCCATGCCGGTATTCGGCAGTTTCAGTGCCATCGCCTGTGACTCGCGCAGTTCCGCCCATTCGCTCTCTATTGGCACCGGGTCGGGGGGCAATACGCTGGCTACCTGGACAAACAGGAACGGGAAATCTCCAATTCCCCATGCCTTGCGCCAATAGGTGATAAGGGTTGAAAATAGCTTGCGATACTGGTGTGCACGCACCTCGTTGGTCTCACCCTGGTACCATATCGCTCCGCGGATTGCGTATGGGATGAGCGGGAAAACGGATCCGTTCCACAGTCCGCTGGCACGGTGGATGAAGTTAGGGTCGGCAGGTTTCAACGGTTTAACCGGCAGCGGTTTGCCATCTTTTGTTGCCGTGTCACTCGCTGTTTTCCATTCTATCATTGCCTGGTCGTATTTTGCTTTCGCGTCTGGGGCGGCACTATCGTCCCATCGTTTCACGATATAATGAAAATCGGGGTCGGACATTAACGCTTCGCGACTCATCCACGATTCTGCCGGAGTCCATCCACATGACGCCTGTACCAGGCCTACTGGTACCTTACGGGATTTTATGATTTCCCTACCAAAAAAATAACCAAGAGCAGTAATTTTCGCGGCATTTTCAGGGGTAATGATAATCCATTTACCGGGTACATTATCCTGTGGTGTGCCAGCCACCACCTGTCTCGCGGTGAATAGCCGCAAGGTAGGGTAATTCGCCGCCTTTATCTCTTCCCCCGCGTTATTCACCCGCGATAACTCAAAATCCATGTTGGATTGCCCACTGCAAAACCATACTTCGCCAATTAATACGTTTGCAATATCAATCTTTGTCTTGCCGGCTATGGTCATGGTAAATGGTCCACCCGCCGTCATCTTTGGCAAGTCGCACCGCCATTTTCCATCCTGTCCAACTACAGACTTTGCGGTGTATTTATCAAGAGTCACGGTTATGTTGTCGCCAGCATCACCCTTTCCCCAAACCGGCACCACCATATCCTGCTGCACCACCATATTGTCACTGAAAACCGCCGGCACAGTCAGTCCGGCAGCAAAAGCTGGCGATATTGCCAGTAGTGAAAATAAACAAACAAAAAACAGTTTTTTCATAATCAACCTCATTATGGGTACGTTACCATTTTTTACTGGGGATGGCAAGGGATTAGAAAGGATATTGCAGGACTTTCACTATAAAAGAGAATTCTTCTTAAAAATAGTCACTTCGACACAACAAAGGGGACTGGCTTAAAACTACCGGGTACAGCCACGCATTCTGGTTCTACTAATATTTATCATTAGATTAAATTTTCAGAATGCAAGGCAGTCCCCTTACACCACCAGTTCTTCTTTTTTTTACCGGATATATAGTTTTTAGAATTAATTATTGAATATTTAAAACTGACGAATCTGGAAATCTGCTGGAAAATCCTATAGTTATTAATTCTTATCACTTCACCCCATAACAAATTATCTTTGTTTCACCACGCAGGTACAATCTGCCATTTGCAATGGTTGGTTGTTGTTGGCTGGTTTTAATGGGGATTTTTATTCTTCCGAGTTCTTTGTAACCTTTAGTGTTGGCGTCTACCAGTACCAGATCCTTACCACTAATGGCAAATATCAGGCCGTCGGCAATGATTAATTGCTGGTCGTAATCCCACCCGTTATTTTTCTCGCTCCATAAAAGTTTGCCGTCGCTGGCGTCGGTACAGTCAAGTCGCCTATTCCAAAAGCCATAAACCGCGTTGTTATAGATTGCCACGGTATTTGCCTTGTTCGCCTGGGTATCTTTGCGAATATAGACTGGTGCAGGTTGTATTTTGCCGTCTTTAATATACATTTGCAAAGCGATGAAAAACTCTTGGCCGGGTTCACCGGATGACAGGTAAACCCGTGAGCCATCAACTACCGGCGACACGCATAAACCATAACCGATCTTCACCGGGAACTTCCAGTAGATGGTGCCATCATTTGCGTTCACTCCCCAAACTTCTGCATCTTTTCCACTGCCGACGGGAATTATTATTTGCGGAATTCCATCCAGTATCTGGTACGCCAATGATGCCGGACTAACATTTGGGCCGGTTGTTCGCCAGCGTACTTTGCCGGTCATTTTATCTACTGCTGTAAGAGATTTTTGCGGTATGTATAGATTTTCGCCTATTATCAAGCCAGAGGTAAATTGAGTGCCACTATATTCTTTATCTTCACGCCAGATCTCTTTTCCGTCGGCGGTATTCAGGCATACCACCGCGCCTTCGGCAATAAAATAGATTTGATTGCCATCAATCAATGGTGACGAAACGCAAAAACCGCCATCACGAGCAACCAGTTCATGTTGCCATAGCAAAGTGCCTTTTACGGCATCAATGCAATACGCGTATTGCTTGCCATCTTTTCTTCCCAATACAAAAGCGCGTCCATCCGACTCCACCACTGCGCCCATGCCGTTGCCTACTTCGTATTGCCAGCATTCTCGCGGGCCGTCTTTGGGCCAACTTCGCAACAGGCCTTTTCCGTTGTATACATTGTTGTTATCAACCGGCATGACCCGAGTCAAGTCAGTATTTTGCGCCAAAACGGTATTTGTCGGGGTTGCTTTTGGTAATGGCGGCGGGTTTAACCGGAACGCCATCATGTCCAATGCCGGTTGCATAAATACCCGAATCGCGTTGGCGTGTTCTTTGTCGGCAAGCAGTTTTTCGTTGTATACCCTGGTGAAATTATCAAGGTCTGTTTTGTTGCCTGTTTTTGCAAGAGCGTTTGCGGCGGCAAAAGCGATATTTAAATCAGGGTTCGATAATTGTGCGGTCAATGCCGTTCCCTGACCGGCGATGCCAAGTTGTTCAGTTATCAAGTCGGCATATATCAATGCGCGGGGTGTTTGCTGGTCACTTTTCGCAAACGCGGTTAATACAGCCAGCTTTCGCAGTTCATCTTTCTGGCGGGTGCCTGATAATACTTGCAGGCAGGTTTCCCGCAGTTGGGGAGATTTCGCGTTCATGCATTGTTTTACTAACGATAAGTCCAGTTTCACCCCCTGACAAGATGTCCAATATAAAAGGTCAGCGAACTTAACCTCGTCAATTTTGCCCCAATTAGCTTTCAGTTCTTTTAATGTGGGATTTTTTGAATACAGCGCAGGCAGTGCCTTCGCCGGAATATCGCCGGCAGGTGTCGGCAGCGGTTTTGTAGATAGTCCGCCATAGGTAGTCGGGTTTACGATAGCCGACCAATCGCTGAAAAGCACCATGAAACCGCGGAAGTTCGACCACCCGCCGCCATCGCGCAGGACAGGATAATCGACGGCGGTAAGGTGAATATCCAACCCTATCACCGGCGGCAATGCTGTCATTTTCAGGCTATCCAGCACGCTTTTGCCATCAACGCGCACCTCATACGCCACCCCGCCTTCTATCGGCACGCTGACATAATCAACTTTCCAATCTTTCGAGATGCCGCTTTTGAATACCTTGCCTTCGCCATTCATGGTATACGGCATGAATCCATATTGTGACATTTCCGGCGCATAGTTCCACGTCTTCCCTTCCCACCATTTAGCCCCGCTTGCTTCACGTTTGTCGCGGCCAAAATCAAGAAATATCTCCATGCTGTCGCCATTTATCCAACCGGCACTTTCAAAACTGTTAACACAACGGTCTTTCACCACCACCAGAAAATATAAATCCGGCTTATCCGGCACTCGTCCGGCGTAAAAATAAGGCGTAAAGTCATCATCATATTTGATAATTTTGTTTTGACCGAGATAATGAAACTGATCCGGTCCGACAGCAGGCACCCCGCGCCACTCCGCCAAATCCCCATCCGCCGCCGCAGTTATGGGCAAGGTATATGTTGATAACACCGTAGTATGCGGGTCCAAAATGCCAGCAGCATGAATTATTACGCTGGCTAACACGAAAAGCAAACATGAAATGATGCGCATATTTATCTCCCGAGGAGTAAGTAGTGAAAAAAATAAACCCGTTTTCTTAATAAAGTTCACTTTTGGTAAATTACCATTTTTATGTGAAGATAGTAAAGGTGTGTAGAATTTTTTGTCTGAACCACGATTTATAGGATTCATGGATTACAAGATTATATTTTCCGCTTACTCACAATTTTCCACAAAAAAATCCATCAAATCCCAAAAATCCTCTCAATCCGTGGTTCAGACAAATAAAAATCCTGTAATCCCCAAATCCCCATAATCGTGGCTCAGACAATCTCTTAAAACTACCAATCCCCAGCCATTATTATCTCTTTTTGCAATTCTACGCCAAATACGTCGAATACTCTTTTTTGCATTTTTTCTGATAGGGTTATTATGTCGGTGGCGCGGACGCCATCGTGTGTGATGATGAAGTTGGCGTGTTTGTCGGATACGGCGGCGCCGCCTATTTGCATTCCTTTGCATCCGCTGCGGTCCAGCAGTTTTCCGGCGGCTATTTTATCGGGATTGATGAAGGTGCTGCCGGCGGTGTGGGCGCCGTATGGTTGGCGCGAGGTACGTTTTTCACGCAGGCGGTTCATTTTGTTCATGATGACTTCCTGCTCTCCGGGTACTAATCGCAGGCAGGCGGATACTACCACACAATCCATATTTTGTAGGGAAGAATTTCGGTAACTGTATTTCAATTGGCATTTAGATATGGTATGACGGATGCCGTCGAATGTCACTATATCAACAGAATCTACCAGGTCGCAAATGTGACCGACATCAGTGCCTGCATTCATTACCAGGGCCCCGCCGATGGTTCCCGGTATTCCCAGATTAGATTCTAACCCACTCAATGATTCTTTGGCGGCGAAGTTTACTACCCGTTGAAGATTTGCACCGGCACCGATTATTAAATCGTCATTATTGCGGGTGATAGTATTGAACTCATCCTGCAATTTCAGCACCCCACCGCGGATGCCAAGATCGCTGACCAGCATGTTGCTGCCGTTTCCTATTGTCATTACCGGTAAGCGGGCGTCGCGTAATATCTTTAAAGTTATCAGTAAATCGTCAAAATCAACAGGAGTGATGAAAAGGTCTGCCGGACCACCGACGTGAAAAGTGGTGTAATGGCACATTTCCTCGCCTTGCGAGACAGTTCCCTTTATCTTCGCACTTATTTCCCGCGCTATTTCTTCATAATTTATGGTGGTTGCTATTGTCATTCTGCTTTACTATTACTCCGTTTCCTTTTTATATCCTGCTAATCGATGCGCGATACTGTCGACATCGCCGGCACCGATGGTGATAACCAGGTCATTCGGCTGCAATACCGGCAATTTTCCGTCGATACCTTTTGCGGCGTTCAACAGCATCTGATATCCATCTTCCAACGATTCCGCAACCACCACCGGCGGTCCACCGGCAGCAGCAACTAATTCTCCCAGCCATGCACTGGTAATTCCGGGCATCTGTTCCTCGCGGGCGGGGTAAATAGGTATCAGCACCAGGATATCCGCATCATTAAACGACTTCGCAAAATCTGCTGCCTGGTCGCGAGTGCGGCTGAATAAATGCGGCTGAAATACCGCAATTATTTTGCCGTCGAAAGATGCGCGCGCCGCCGCTAATGCCGCTTTTACCTCGGTGGGATGATGAGCGTAATCATCAACTATTGCGATGTCGTTTATACTGCCAAGTCTATCGAACCGGCGCCCCATACCGGTGAAGTCGGCCAATCCCTGGACAATTGCCGATGCCGGTGTGCCAATTTCCAAAGCCATGGCGGCGGCGGCGGCTGAATTGTAAATATTGTGAATGCCCGGTACCTGCAGTTCGATGTGAATTTTATCGCCCGTCGGTATATCCATTGTGTAACTGGTATCTGCTGATAATTGAATATCGGTTATACGGTAATCAGCGTTCTCGCCGGTGCCGAATAGTATCGTTCGCGGCGCGCAATCAAGCATCGTCAGACAGTGCGCATCGTCGCCATTCAACACTGCAAATCCGCTGGTTGATGACAAAAAACTGCGAAAAGAATCGAATAGGTGCTGTGGTGTGCCATGAAAATCGAGGTGGTCAACCTCAATATTGGTGACGATGGATGCGTACGGACGCAAGGATAAAAATGAATTATATGCTTCGCAAGCCTCAACAACGGTCAATTCTCCGCCGGCGCGGGCATTGCTGCCCATATCTTTCAGCACTCCTCCCAATATACAGGTCGGGTCGCTGCCGGCGCGGAGAAGAATTAATGACAACATGCCGCTGGTAGTAGTCTTGCCGTGGGTTCCACTTACCGCCAACCCGCGTCCCGCATTTACTATTGCACCCATTAATTCAGCACGGCTGAAGATAGGAAGCTGCAATTCCTGCGCTCGCAATAACTCGGGATTATTTTTCTTGATAGCATCGCTGACAATTAATGTGCATCCGGCATTTATCATGTTCGGGTCATGGGGTGCGCTTACCGTTGCCCCGGCGACCGCCAGGTCATCCATCAGCGGGTTATGTTTCGAGTCGGTCCCGCTCACCCGGTATCCGCGTGAAAGCAATATATTCGCCAATGCGCTCATGCCAATGCCGCCGATGCCGACAAAGTGATATAACATATCTTCATCTAATATTAATTCTTGCATATATTACCTTTAGAAATAAATGGACAAGGTGTTAAGTTTTCGGTTTTCGGTTTTTAGATATGGTAACTTTCTCTTGGAAAACGAAAGTCCTGTTATTTAACAACTTTCTAAACTCCCCTCCTTGACAAGGAGGGGGCAGGGGG
>JBIJDE010000126.1:0-10992 GCA_044344305.1 Armatimonadota bacterium | reverse complement strand
TGTTATATTAGGAATTATTGTATCTTCATTCCACCCATTCTTTAATATTCCGATTATAATTATCGACCATACGAACCATGGCAATAAATAAGTAATTGTTCTTTTTTTAAAAAAATTAAATAAATCAGACTTTGTTAAGATCGGTTTCGAGAAAATAGTAACATAGCCACTGACAAGCATGAATAGTGGCATTTGAATTGAAAATATTATTTTAAATATTATTGTATTTTCGTATTCAATAATATTATTAGTAGAAATAGTATGACCTAAAATAACTATCAGAATCGCAAATCCTCTGATAAAATCAACTGTGTTATTTCTCTCTTGTCGTAGTTCCATTATTTATTCTCCACGTTTCAAACCGAATCACTATAAAAATTGTGACCGTGTTTTATCAAGATTTTTTTTACCCATTTTGCAATTGATTTAGGTAATATTTTTTTACCTGCTGCAAACAACAATATTTTAAACTCCTCACGATAACTGATGACTTCGCGAGGGCCATCATAAAGACGATGCCTCTTTAAATACCAATTTGCTTTATGCAACAGCTTTCCTTTTCTCACAACATCTAAGATTCTAAACTCGTCCCCTTTGCTCAATATGCAACGAGCTCCATAATCACGCGCAATTTTTGTTAATGAAACTTCATACTGCCATGCATTAAGCGGTTGTCTAATTGTCTTTTCAAGAAAAGATTTACGCCAGATTCCCTGATAAAGATTAACATCATAATTCTGTTCCAAATCGATTTTATAAAGATTTCTGTAATCTGGCAATTTTTTATATGAATTAGGATCAGAAAAGAGTCGAATATAATCAAGGTTCTCCTTTTCCATAATATTTAATAGTGCTACGATTTTATCGGAATAGACCGGATATATAGGGAAATAATCATCCAAGGTTATAAGAATATATTCAGTTCTGATAAAATCGAGTGCTACTCTTGTACGTTCTGAAAGTTCCGCACCTTGTCCGGCTGATATAACGCTGACATCGAAAAAAGTACGATCTGTTGCTTCGTCTGTTACAAGAAAGGTATCAATACTACGATTTGCCCAGTTTTTATTGAGCAGATTAATATGTGCATCCCACAAATCCGAAAATTTATTGCAAGTATGTATCATCATAGTCAACCTGTCGGACAAAAGTTTTTCAGTCATCTGTTCACAACCCTATCTATTACAGATTCGAAAATATAAGTACTTACTTCGGAACTGTGGTGTTTCGCCGTTATTTCCTGAGAGCGTACATAGTTTTCCCACTGTAATTCTCTATTTTCAATCAAACTTTTTACGGACAAAACAAGTTCGTCAAAGTCATTGCACACAGTAGCGCATTTAATTTCACGCAGATATTCAAAAGCACCGCACTCGGGTGACCCATACGCCAATATATTCGCCCCCGAAGCCAGAGAATCAGCAACCTTTGTAGACAGCGAGTACCGTGTAATGTCTACGTCTTTTTTCGAGAATCCCTCAACAACAATGACAATATCGCTGTCAACCATTACTTGCTGAACCTTAGAATATGGTACTGAACCATGGTAATTAATATTCGGATTATTGTCAAATAAACGATAATATTTACTATCGTTCTCATTTGAATAAACGTCAAGAATATATCTATGATCAATTATCCCCAACGCCTGACCGATGGCATTCAGAGAGGAGTTACGTCCAAGACGAATATTGCCACAATAAGTGATACGCGGCATATCTTTGTTAATCTCTCTAAATTCCCGTCTTTGTATTGTCGAAGTTAAATATACAGTTTCTCCGTCAAGGTTAAATTCGCTGTTATATTTATCCCGTATTTTATCCCCGATATAAATAGCACTTCCCGGGTGATTAAATACCCGGCGTATCAGTCTACGGTAAGGATATTTGTAGAAGTAATAAAATGGTGATATTGAAAATTCTGTATTGAAGTAATAATCATCTCCGATGGAAGATACAATCGGAATAGAATATTTTTCGGCAACATATAATGCAATTTGCGGAATGAAGAAATCATCTGAAAAGCTTAAGAATACACATTCTGGTTTAAAAGCATCAAGCCATGTGTCAAGTTTTTCTGTGCGCCAGTATTTTCTGTTCCAAACGTATTTTCTGATCAGGTAAATAATAGATGATTTCTGACTTCCCCATGCATATAATTTCGCAAAAAAAGAGTTGTTTACCTCCAATGAATCGTCCGTCCATACGTCTAACAGCTCATCATAATTATAGATAACACCAGTTTCTATATCTTTGTTAAACCTTCTTTTCAACAT
This sequence comes from Armatimonadota bacterium, assembly GCA_044344305.1. Classification (GTDB taxonomy): domain Bacteria; phylum Armatimonadota; class Hebobacteria; order CAIYQO01; family CAIYQO01; genus JBAXQQ01. Next base: position 8,717 of record JBIJDE010000126.1, on the reverse strand, counting down.
TCTTTGGTCTGTAATTTGAAAAAGAGTACCGCAATGTCCCTTGACCGGTTTTTTTGTGTTAGAAAATATCTGGGCCAGATTTTCTCGTTCCCAGTTATGAAAATATGCATCAAAGGCCCTTGATGTTGATTTATTATTATAAGGTACCGTGCCGACAATTAAAACTTTTTTCATTAAGTAATTCCGCGCCTTTGTTATATAGAATTTTAATTATATACTAATTGCGAAGCATTTTATTATATACCAGTGTTTTTATCCAAACCGGCATATACACAAAGACACGGACTGAAAGCATATTTCTGTAATACTCTATAGTAGATATCATTTTCTTTGATTTCATATATTGATTAAGAGTCTGCCAAGATTTAATATATTGATGGTTTCCTCTACGCTTTATCATACCATTACCTACCCTCGCATGTACCAATGATTCATTTATATTGGCGAGTTTATAACCTGCTGCAATGGTACGCACCCACAAATAATAATCCTCAAGATATAATAATTGCTCATAAGATCCGATACGCAAAATTACCTCACGGTTAAAAACAACCGTCATGTGATTCATTGGATTCCTAAATTTACTCATTTCACATATATGGTAATGGTCGGCAGGCATTTTTTTACAATTTGTAGTTTCCTGTTGGTCTGTTTCAAACTCATCAATATCAGATCCTAAAATTGTAATATCCTGATGCTTCTTCATGTACTCAATTTGCTTTTCGAAGCGATTAGGTGCACAGATATCGTCGCTATCTGCACGTGCAACATATTCGTAATTACATTTTTCCAGGCCATAATTTAATGCTTTTCCAAGACCTATATTGTTCTCGAGTCTATATACCTTTAAAATGTCATGAAATCTTTCTACATACTTTTCAATGACATTGTCAAGTTCCGGACTCAATAATCCGTCACAAATAAGCACAAATTCATCGGGGAGCAAAGACTGCTGAATAAGAATGCTTTCCATCGAAAGATTAAAATGCTCATGATTTTCCTTATTGTAAACAGACATCAATACAGAAAATTTCATTTCAATATAGCCTCTTTGTTCTCTTTTTTCGTGAGTTGCTGGGTTGAGTTTTTCGTATTCATCACGCTTGTACCACCTTCAACAACACCATCTTTTTTCAACACACTGACTACCGTCCCACAGAAGCATTTTATATCTAAACCAATACCCATTTTTTTAACATACTCACCATCCAATTTTGCTTTCACCTCAATTGATAATTCATCCCTGCCATTTATCTGAGCCCAGCCGGTTAGTCCTGGTTGAATATCGTTTGCTCCATATTTATCTCGTTCTGCTATTAAGTCATATTGATTCCATAGTGCCGGACGAGGACCGATAATAGACATTTGGCCGCATAGAATGTTGATTAATTGAGGCAACTCATCAAGGCTTGTTTTGCGCATAAACTTTCCAACAGTGGTGATGTATTGTTCTGGATTTTCAAGAAGATGAGTTGGCGTATCTTTCGGTGTATCTATCCGCATAGTACGGAATTTCAAGATATCAAAAGTTGATTTGTTTATGCCAATTCGCTTTTGTTTAAAAAAAACTGGACCTTTTGATTCGCATTTTATAGCAATTATTAATAAAAGAAAAATCGGTGACAGTACTACAAGCCCAAGGATGGCCAAGAAAAAATCAAAGAACTTTTTCACAAACAGATATATTTTTGATTTGGCTGGTAAATGGTTTTGCGTTGTATTTATCATCGATTATATTAAGTTATTACTTTTAACCATAGCATTGAATTTATTATAGATAAACGAATCTATTATTGTCAATCCTTAAATTACTAACCATGGCTAATTACTAACCATTTCATGAATATTTTAGGACTTCGCTGAAGTTCATTTCAACAAATCAAACACCATCAGTGCTGTTTTTTCTATTGCTCCGCCTTCACCCATTGATGACCTGATGCGGGTAAAGCCGTCTAATTGCGCCTGGCGTGTAGGTGTAGGGTTAATTAATTCTATTGCTGTAGTCGCCAGGTTTTCCGGTGATGCTGCGAGTTGGATATACTCTGGCACCAGTGAACTGTCATCAATTATATTTGGCAGGGCCATATATTTAATAGTGCTGGCAACAATTTTATACTGCACCCAACTTGCCCAACTACCACGATACGCCACAGCCATCGGGACATTTAAACATGCCAACTCCAGGGTTACTGTACCGCTACAGGCAATTGCTGCATCGGCTATTTGCGCGTAATTATAATCGAATCCATCCAGAACTTTAATATCCAGATTAGCCGGCTTGCTCATTTTTGCATATTTCTCACGCAATGATGGGGCTAATGCCAACAGAATTAACGGGTTATTCGGTACTAATTGTGCAGCAGCCATAAATGCCCGGGTTAGATGACGGAACTCTGCCGAACGGCTTCCCGGTGCCAGCAATAGCACTTTTCTATCACCAACATTCATATTATTTCGTGCTTCATCTGCTGTTATGCTGGTTTTGCAATAATCTATTATCGGATGCCCAACCCACTCTATTCTGGCGCGACCGTTTGCGCTGCGCAGGTTTTCTGCAGACCAGGGGAATTGTGTCGCGATAGCATCAACTAAATTTGGCAATATTCCCGGTTTGCGATTTCTTGACCAACTACCGGGGGGAAGAAAATAGAGTTTTTTAGAGCTAATATCACCCAAATCTTTGATAAACTGGACATTAAATGCGCCAAAATCGATAGTTACTATTACATCCGGGCAATTTTTATGCAAATATCTTAATAGTTTTTTTTCTGCTAAATATATTTTAGGCAATTTCATCAATGCTTCTGGTATACCTATTGCACCCCAATGTTCTGTATTTGCAATTATCTCTACACCAGCCTCGCGCATGCGGGTTCCACCTGCGCCTATTATTCTTAATTCAGGGTCTACACGCTGCAATTCTCGAGCCAGAGTAGCACCATGATAATCGCCAGAAGGCTCACCAGTCATTATAAAAATCGTTTTTTTCATTATTTAATCCGGCGCTGTCGGTGTTGTTGGTGTGTCTGCCGGTGGAGCAGCCGTATCGGATGGGGCATCCGGTGCAGTTGTTGTCGGACTCGGATTATTTATAACACCTTTAGGTGAAACAATTGCAACATTCTTCGGTCTCTTGCGCTTTCGTTTTTCACCATCTGGCTGCCATTTTGGGATATCAGACGGTTTCACACCATCAACCCACACCGGTGATTCCTTGTCTGTAGCCATTGCACCTGCTGAAGAACTGCCCTTAACATGATTATTCGAATTATCTTGCAATTTCGTCGGGTCAGCTTTTAAATACGACGGCGATATCACCCGGACACCCAGGTACAACCCACCCAGCAAAAACGCCGCCATTAAAAATAAAGTAATGAAAAGATTAAGAAAAAAACGACCACGATGAGATTTATATTGTATGCTTTCTTTCATGGTAAAATATTACCCAAACCTAATACATTAGTCAAGAAAAAACGAGTAACGGAGATATTTTACATAATTATTTTCACATCGATAACAAATGATATCGATTATATCCTATTAATCGATGTAAAAAATCTACCTCCGAAAAATGTTGAAGCATGGTTAATAATGGTAAAAAATGCTATTATCTCAAAAAATTATCAATGGAGGTAATTATCATGTCAGACGTTATTGCAGGATTAACTATCCTGGTTGAAAATCGTAAATCCGCTAACCCCCAGTTAAACGAAATTCTGGGTAAATACGGCTCGATTATTGCCGGTAGAATGGGTATTCCTCACCTTGCAGGCGACCGTTCAGTAATCTCGCTGATTTTACAGGGTGATGCCGAAGCAGTAGACAGCCTGTTATGCGAATTAAGCGATATCGAATCCGCAAACGGATTCCGCACTGTATTGGCAAAATTTGGCGAATAGAAGAATTTGTAATGAAATAATTATCTAAAGTTGGTTTCACCCTTAACCTAATTTTACTTTAATAGTTTACCCACACATAGATATCCTCTGTGTTACTTTGCGTTTTTCTTTATGTTTTCTGTGGTAAAATAAAAACTATCATCAACATATTATTTCCTAACTTAACCACAGAGTTGCTCAGAGTTTAGCGCAGAGTTGCACAGAGATAACATAACATCTATTTACATAAACTTGTTTTATTTCAACAATTTTTTAGTTTCAGGTACAAATTCAACTTGGGAAAGCAGAATGGAACAGTATATTTTTATCCTGCCCATCCTGCCTATCCATGTTAATTTCATTTCCACCCGCATATATGCGCTAATTTATCGCTGTAATCAATGAAGTTTTTCCATGATATGTCGGATGGTACGCCGTGGTCGCAACTCGGTATATAACCGCCATCCTCAACCACCGGCGCAATACGGTCCAACTCTGCCTGCAATATTCTTCCGCCGGCCGCCATGGCACGTTTATCAACTCCACCGGTATATCCTATTTTTCTACCAAACTCTTTTCTAAACTTATTAATGTCATTCCCAGCGGCAACCTCTATCGGATCACAAACGTTAATGCCAGACTCTATCCATATCGGTATTAACTCGCCAATATAACCGTCGGAATCCATATCTATCACCCGGCATCCAGCTTTTTTAACCTGATTCACCCAATGAATATATGATGACTGCAAAAACTCGCGGGTCATTGCCGGCGACAACATGCTATGCTCTTTATATGCCATATCTTCTGATATGAAAAGTTTATCTATCACGGTTACAGCAGATATTCTATCGATGATTGAAGATGTGTAATTAAGCCAGTATTCAATCATCTCTTTCACAAAATCAGGTTCATCCATAAACAGTTCGCATAATCCCTCAAACCCGCACCATTCGCGCAATTGCCAGAATGGTCCATTAAGACTAACGCCGATACCATTACCGCCATTGCGAATCTCCAAACATTTTTCTACAGAATCTGCCGGAACTCGAAACTCTGCGGCGTCATCATATTTTTCCCGCATTTTCTCCCAGTCTTCATGATTAGTTACCGGACATTTTATCCATTTACGGGTAACAAAATCACGTGGCACTCGCAGATAAGTCGGGTCAAACTGGTCAGATATCTGTACAGTTGCTCCCATCCAATCCTGTACTATCAAATATCCCTCACCATGTTCCAAAACCTTCTCTTCAAACAAGGGATACATGCGAAAGTCAAAACCAGGATTACTGTAATAACCATCAATACCAGAAATCCCAATCTCCCCGGCAACTGCCTCCAACCAATTCGCTCCCTCTGGCAAACCTTCTGAATGCCAGCGTCGCAAAGTTGACTCGCGCGGGTAACCCGGCATAAAAGGAACCTTGTCTGGATTGCCAAACAATACCGTCTCAGCATATCTATCACGATAGTTCATATTATTACCTCTGTTACAATATTACGACAACTATTAAAATTACTCTTTACAAAAAATGTAATTAATTGTATAAAATTAAGACATGATTACAGATATCATCTGTGGTGCAAAACAACAGCCACCAGGATACAACTTTGTTACTATTAATTATGACCATACACAGGTTATAGTAATTTTAACAGGAGAATTAATACTGAAAAACCGAGATGGCGTCATCCACTGTACTGCCGGAGACTTCATCTATCTTCCTTGTGAATCATCATTCACACTGTATTGCACTGACATCGGTTATTCCGGTACGTTCTCTATCGGCAAAAATGAATGCTGGCCAAAATTTAATACCCCAATCAAAGGGAAAACCGGGAAACAAATGCTGTTATTGTCACAATTAGTAATAAACGAAACCCATCACCCACATCATAATTCGGTGGAATACCTCTGTCATATTGGTTGGATGATGCTATCAGAATCAATACGAGATTTCGAAAATAAAAGCAATAATAATATCGTTGAAATAGCATGTCACATCGCTGAAAACTCAATCTATTCAGGACTGGCAGCAGAAAAGATATTTCGAGATTTACCGGTTAGTTACCGTCATTTAACCCGACAATTTAAACATCAGATAGGATTTACCCCGGGAGAATACATCAGAAGAAAAAGATTCGAAGAAGCACAAAGACTGTTGATAGAAACAAACCTTACATTCACTGCTATTGCCGAAGAATTGCATTACTCATCATCACAACATTTCAGCAGTAATTTTAAAAAGAACTATGGAATGACTCCCGGCAAATACAGGAAAATACACATTGGCAAAGAGTAAAATCATTGTTTTCCCAGTTCACTCTTGCGTTTAGCACCATGTTCACGCAGATATTTTACAATTTCAGTTGATTCGTAAAACTCAGCATATTCTGAGTCAATTGCAAAACCCAATGTATTGCGAGCATCTTGCTCGCAAAAATCCGAGCAGGATGCTCGGAATACTATTGGTTGCACAGGTTTCTATTCGTTATTTTTAATTTTCTTACTTTATTTAAAAAGAAGTATACAACTCTGCCTTTTGTCTGGCAAGGAAGAATCCCCATAAAATAGAACATCATTGCCAGGCAAGCCGGGCTGCGACCCTGTTCCACACGGTGACTGTATTTTTTACCATAACTGCCACCTTTCCACTATCAATAGCCAGTTGCGCCAAACTCTTCCAACGCTTTTTCGTACGCTTCATAATGTTCCTGCGGCCAGGGCATTCCCTGGTCGGGACTGCAGAAGTAGCCTCCTTCTTTGCCCAGCAGCGATATCAATCTTTTTACTTCGGCGCGGATGCTTTCTGGCGGGCCAGATACCAGCAAACCTGATGACAGACCGCCTTGCAGTGCCATACGTCCATGGGTGATTCGTCGTACTTCCGCCAGGTCATTTGCGCTTGCCTGTATCGGATTCAATATATCTATACCGAGGTCGATGAATGTTTCCAGCATTGGCATTATATGACCACAGGAATGGAAATTTATAATTACACCATGCTGTTTATACAGATCAAAAAGTCGTCGGTATTCCGGCACAAAAAACTCTTCCATTATTTCCGGTGACATTAACGGAGCAATTTGAGTACCGAGATCGTCGCCACAATTTACCGCTTCCACCCCTACCGCCAGGTAATGTTTTGCAATACCTATCTGGAAATCCATTATCTGGTGCAGCAGTTCCTTTGCCGCTTCCGGTTCTGTATAAAAATTACACATCATGTTTTCCATACCGCACAACATATATGATTTTTCCCACAGGGTGTCGCGGTGGCCGCCAACTAAAAATTTAGTTTCCTTATCATATCCTTCCGCCATGGTGTATATCTGTTTTATCAGACGTTCATCATTGGGGTCCGGCCAGTGGTATTTATCCATTTTACTCAGGTCGTCCAAAGGGTTTCCACGCGGGAAACCCATCACCCCTTCATGTTCTTTCTGCCATACTGTTCCCCATATATCTGTCCATACCGCACCGACTTGCTGTTCATGACCTTTCCCTTCGGCATTTTCATGGTTCATGCCGAAATAACAAATCCAGTGCGCCGGTTCCATACCACCGGTAATGCGTTCGGGATGCCCAAACTTTATTATTTCCATGGTATTCTGTTTTTTATTCATATTATTACCAATTTTGTCCCGCTAATGTTGTGAATCTATTAATTACATCGCTGATTGCAAGATGCGGATGACCGTTGATGTAAGTGTGAACGGTATCATTATAGCGCGCGTACCAGTGTGGAGGAATACCAGCTTTACCCACTACCGCGCCAACGATACTTCCAGCGGTGGCGGCGGTGCAATCATTATCCAGTCCCATAGCCACTACTTCGCTGATAACACGGGTGAAATCGGTACCACCTATTGTCAACCCCCAAATAGTTAGACAGGCGTTGTTGTTAGTATGCACACAATGCATTCCCTTGAATTTTTCATCCATGGCGGCACGTGCCTCACGGTAATTGGTTATAGATGGTGCGACATCCAATGCCCAGCGCACATCGCGAGCAAGATCGCAATCGGCGGGGATTTCAGTCAATGCAATCTCCAATGCCTTCACCGGATGGTCAACCGTAAAAGCGGCAGCAATAGCGGCAGAAAAGAACATCTCACCATAAATGCCATTGCGGCGATGACTGAGATAAGCGTCATTATAGGCCATCTTAGCGGCGAATTCCGGCTGTCCCGGCGCAAGGTATCCCCAGGCATCGCTGCGGATATCGGCACCAATCCATTCGCAAAACGGATTATCTGTCTCACCAGCTTTTTCTGCCGGTATGCCTTTTGTCAGGTTTTTCAACGCAATATCTTCGGCGGTACAGGCATAAGGCAGGTATTTCACCCATCCTTCGCCGATTTCCGCGATAGAAAAATTACGGGTATAGTCTTCCGCAATAAGCAAGCCAAGGATAGTATAAGTGATGTCGTCATCAACCGGTACGCCATCCATTTTATCGCGAGTGTAGGCATCGCATCTGCTGACGCCATAACGTTTCTCGTGACGGTTTGGTATCTCGGTCCAATAATCAGTTGGCGGAAAAGCAATACCCAACTCCTTTGCCCAATTTTCCATCGCTTCAACTGCCCAAAACTCCACTGGCGCACCCAAAGTACAACCGGCAAAACGCCCAAGCAATGCGCCGGAAAGGCGTTCCCGGTATTCTGTTTCATTGAATGAACTCCATATCTTACGCGGTCCCTGCGGTCGCAAAGCCTGAATTCCCATCAGGTCATTCGGCTCACGGGCAGCAACTTCCGCACTCTCCGGCAATGCCTTCAGCATTTCCAACGCAAGATTTAATGCTGCTTCCGCATCTGCCAGCAACGGTG
>JBIJDE010000647.1:0-2610 GCA_044344305.1 Armatimonadota bacterium | reverse complement strand
TCAATTTTTGCATATACCATTTAAAAATGAGTCGCGTTTGAATGGTAGAATTTTATTAATATCTTTAACTACTTCAATTCTATTCTGGTTTATCTTTATAATCATCAGTAACGCATTAAAAAACTATGCAGGTGCTAATTTTATAGATATGTCAGATAGCCATGAGGCTATAACATTATTAGTTTTTGTAATTTTTGGTTTTGTTGCGGGTACAGTAATATCTCATTATGCTGAGATAGAATTACTAAACTCCCGCGAATTAGCAGAGAAAAATAGAGCTATCCAAAATATGGCAAATGAATTAGAATTGAAAGTTAATGAAAGAACAAATGAGTTATCAGAATTAAATAAAAAACTAAGAGTAAGCTTGGAAGAACGTGAAATTTTTTCGTTGAAGTTAAAAGAACTTAATGCGCAATTAGAAGCTACATTAAACGCATTACCTGATAAAATGTTTGACCTTGATATTGAAGGAATTGTTTTCGATTATAGGACTACTAAACCAGAAAGTTTATACGCTTCTCCGGCAGATTTCTTAGGTAAAAACATCTCAGATTTTTTACCTGCAGATGTATGTGCTATTATAAAAAAAGCATTATTTACTGCCCAACGTGATGGTTTATGCTCTGGTATAATATACAAATTAAACTTTGCAGAAGAAACACGCTGGTTTGAATTATCTATAGCAAAAAAAGAATTAATAACCGATAGTGGCGATAGATTTGTTTCATTAGTCCGTGATGTAACTGATAGAAAAAAGACTGAAGAAGATTTGCGACTGCGTTCAGAAGAGTTAGAGGCTTTCAACCGTATAATGATTGACCGTGAAATGCGGGTGATAGATTTGAAAGAAGAAGTAAATGCACTATGTAAACAGTTAAGTATTGCATTGCCATACCCGCAAGATTGGAAAGAGAAAAGATAACAATGAATAAATGGCTTAAAAAATTCTCTGTAGAATTACAAATTAGTTTGTCATATTTTGCAATTGCAGTTTTATGGATATATTTTTCTGATCAATGGGCTGCCAATATATCACCGACACCACAAACATTAACAGTGATATCAACATATAAAGGTTGGTTCTACGTTGCCGTTACCGCTTTATTGCTTTATTTCACTTTACACAAAATTTTTAAAGCAAAAAATGATGTACAAAAAAAATTAATTGAAAGCGAAACAATGTTTCGTAATATTAGTATGAATCAGCCGGGAATAGTTTTTCAATTTCGGCTATCAGATACCGATGGTGGTCATTTCAGTTTTATCAGTGACGGTGCAAGAAAAATGCTTGGATTAAATGACGATATTGATTTGAATGCAATATCTTTATTAAATCATCTTCATCCTGATGATAGAGAATCAATGCAGAGTGAAATATTCAATGCAAAGGGTGAAAATAGAGGATGGCAATATGAAGGAAGATTTGTTCTTGATGACGGATCAATCAGATATTTTGACAGTCGTACACATCTACACAACATAGACGATGAATATATTTTTGACGGCATAATATTAGATATTACTGCCAGAAAATTAGCTGAAAAATCATCAATATCAGCGTTGGAAGAACAAATAATATTACTGGAATCCTCGCCTATGCCGATAGCTATTTGGGATTATGATGGCAAACTTGATTATATAAACAGTCAATTCCATACATTATTGGGATACAGGTTATGTGATATTCCTGATGCAAACAGATGGTACAAACAGTTATATCCAGATAGTCATTATCGTCTGGAAATGAAAAAAATATGGCGCAATGAGATTAATCAAGCCATGAAATCAGACGGTATTTTAAACAGCTTTGAGAGTAAAATTGTTTGTGCTGATGGGAATACTAAAGATGTAGTAATTTTTGCATCAATAATACATAAAAAAGTTTTTACTATTATAAATGATATCACCGAAAGAAAGGCCATTGAATTTGAGATTAACACTCATCGCGAACATTTATTAGATTTAGTAAAAGAGCGCACCAGTGAATTAGAAAAATCCAGGGTAGCTGCTTTGAGTTTAATGCAGGATGCGGTAATGCAAAGAGAACGAACCGAAAAAGCATTACATGAAAGTGAAATAATGCATGAAGCACTACGAGAAAGCGAGGAGAAGCTAAAAATAATTTTTGAAAACTCCCCATTAGCAATTATGTATCTCGATAAAAACGGCATTGTTAGCCATGTAAATAGAAAAACTGAGAATATTATCGGATTCTCACCTGACAAGTTAATAGGCAATAATATTTTCAATGATACAAATGCATCTGCAATATTTCCATATTTACATAATGCTATTAATGGTGAAGATTGTTTATATGAAGGTGCTTTTCATCAAATAAATAGTAATGAAATAAATTTACGAATATTAATGAATCCAACAAATCCAGCAAATCCACCATCAGATATTATATTAACGATAGAAGATATCACTGATAGAGCTAAATTTGAAAATGATTTGCGGATAGCAAGAGATGCCGCAGAATCAGCCAATAGAGCAAAGAGTACATTCTTAGCAAATATGTCACATGAAATTCGCACTCCAATGAATGCAATACTTGGTTACGCACAGTTATTAAAGAGAGATGAAACACTTACAAACACCCAACAG
>JBIJDE010000350.1:0-5416 GCA_044344305.1 Armatimonadota bacterium | reverse complement strand
TAAGATTATCGGCATACATGGGCGTAAAAACTCTACCGGTTCAATAATACTTTTTCCTATCATCGGGTGCATTTCCAGCATCATTTTTTCATCCATCGTCATATTTTCAGAATTATCAAGGATTTCCGCGTCTAATCCGATTTTTCCGATATCATGCAGCATTGACCCGAACTCAATAGTCTGAATATCTTGTGGACTTAATTTCATTACTTTTGCCATAGCGACGGAAATACGCATTACTCTTTCTGAATGACCGTGGGTGACAGAATCACGCGCCTCAATAGCCCTGGTGAGAGCCTTAACCGTTTCAAGATAGTTATTGCGAATATTCGCATAAAGGTTGGCATTTTGAATAGCAATTACTGCCTGTTCAGCAAAAGCATCCGCCAATTGTTTGTCGCGTTTTTTAAAACCGAATCTTTTCTTGCGATATAGATTTAATATTCCAACAACATCATCAGCATGACGCAATGGAATGCTCATAATAGCTTGAATGCCCTCTTCCAAAATGACATCCCTGTGCATTAAGTTTTTCGCCTTGTATACACTGGTGATTATTACATCATCACCAGCAAGAGATTTTTTCATATCTGGATTATCGCGAATTATCTTTGATCCTGCTTCAATAAACAGGTCGGATAATCCTTTGGTTTTCGCATAAAATAGTTCCAAATTAGTATCAAGCAATTGAATTGAACAAGCATCAGCAGATGATAATGCAACTGACCTGTTAATAATTTCTTCCAGAGTATCATCTAATTCCAGCTTACTGTTAATTGAGCGTGATACCTGAAGTAATGATTGCCACTCGGCAGCATTTGCACGGGCAGTTTCTGCAAATCGTCCTGCAATATAACCAATAACGATGAAGAATGCCACACGAACGCTGACGCTGGCAATGAATAAGTTTGAAACTGATTCAGAAGGTGGCGCAAAAGTAAGAATTGATGCTACTGCTGCTAACAAAGCTATAACTGTAGTGCCGATACGATCAAATACAAACGCTGAAACGAGAATGGGAATAAAAAATAAATTATGTAAAGATAATAGCAAAGATGTATCGTCGTTTGGTATGCAATATAGTTTATTGCTCTTGAAAAATAATGCTATAACAGCCAGAATCAAAACAAATAAAGCGCTGTATCCAATTTTCGCCTTATATTTGTTCACGAGAGTATTTTTTTCTCCTTTTTATATTTTAATCGGCATTACTGCCGGTATAATTTACCTTATTTCGGCTATTTTATGCAAGTCTGTCGGATATCCACAGGATTTACAGGAACAGTCATCTGCGATGCGATATTTCGAATAATTTACTATTATAGATTGTAATTGCGCTGACTTTAATTGCATAACTTCGGTAACTTCGTCCATGGTTAATCTGTCTGGCGAAATACCTGCTGCCAAATTAGTTATGATGCATATCGCAGCGTAACATAAACCGGCTTCACGGGCCAAAACTACCTCTGGCACACTTGTCATGCCTACAACATCAGCACCCATGCTTTTCAGCATTGATATTTCAGCACGGCTTTCAAACCGCGGACCTTCCATACAGGCGTAAACAGCACTTAATTCTGTATCATCACCAGTTATTTCGTCAGCAGTTTTTTTCAATCCTCTTGCAATTCTCATGCAATACGGATCTGTAACATCAACATGCCGCACTATGCCGCCTGTTCCGTCAAAAAAAGTTGATTCGCGATTGTGGGTAAAATCGATGAAATTCCCAGCAATTGCAAATGAACCAGCCGGTATCGCCGGGTTTAAACCACCGACAGCCTGAGTAGCGATAACTTCGTCAACATTAAGGGTTAGCATTGCATAAATATTGGCACGATAATTTACTTTATGCGGTGGTACGTTATGATTTAAGCCATGACGCGGTAAAAAATAAATTTTATTCAGATTATCATTAATTTCGGTAATTGTCACCGGGCCATAAGGTGTTGATATATTTATCTTTTCTCCACCCTGTGCTAATTCATAACAACCGGTACCACCTATAACGCCTAACCTTATCATTCCACATTCCACCTTGTTTTAAAACATTAGATTTGCCCGAAAAATAATTATGGCATCTTTCGGAGAAATCTATTAGTCAATTAGCAACCAAATCCGAACAAAAAAAATCAGGATTTCGAATTGCAAATTTTATAAAAGTCACTTCGACAAGCTCAGTGACCCTAACTGAAAACTTAAAACCGAAAACTTAAAACTTGTCCAATTTATTTGGGTTAGATATTATTTTCTCCAGGAAAAAATCCCGCTTCATCCATAATAGAATCATCGACATAAATATCTGCTCCTACCCGCAATGCTATAGCAATGGCATCACTTGGTCGTGCATCAGCGATAATATCTTTGTTGTTATGCATAATTCGTATGGTTGAATAAAATGTTGTATCTACTACGTTATCTATTTCTATACGGCTGATTGTTGCTCCCATTTTCTGCAAGAATGATACTATTAAATCATGCGACCATGGTCTGCGAACTATCGATGTTGCGAAATCAGGGGAAAGTTTTATCCAAATTGCCGCTGCTTCACATGTGCCAATTGAAATAGACAGAATTTTCCCACGGTCATCACGTAAAAATATTACGTCATGGCCGTCATTATCTTTCATCATCTGCCAAATTTCAACTTTATTAAATGCCATAAGATACCTTTAAGCTAATTTAATATCACCTGTTGCTACTGCGTGGGCAATTTTACGACGAATCGCATTTTCAACAATAATTTTATTTGCCACCGGAATAAATAATGTTAATTTTACATTTACTTTGGTTGCATCACCACCGGTAACCACCGGCTCATTGCAACATTCATCAGGATTATCATATTCAGATATTACTTCACGAGCTATTACATGTAATTTAGTTATTCAGAAGTAGCTTCATTCAGTGCTACCGGGTATTCAAGATTAAGCGTTAATCTGCCACGGGATGAATTGAATACTTGAGAAATATCGCCATTAGCGACGAAATACAATCGTCCTTGCTCATCACGCAATCGTGAAACACGCAAACCGATATCTTCAACCTCGCCAGTTACTCCGCCGATAGTTACGTTATCACCAACATCAAATTGATTTTCACCAAGAATAAACAGACCGGTGATAATATCACGAACTAATTTTTGTGCGCCAAAACCAAGAGCTAAACCAATCACAGACGCTAGCCCAAGCAATGGGGCAAGATTTTGCCAGGTAAGTCCAAATACAAATAATACTGAAACAAGACCGATAAAACCGACTACATAAGAAATCGCCGAAGATAATATCCCATGTAAAGTCTTCACTCTTCTGCCGGTATGCCCGGTTTTCACCGCTGCAACTTCCAGTGTTCGCTTAACGATTTTGCTCATCACCCGGCTTATTATGACGGATGATATGATTATTAATGCAATTACCAGAACGCGAGAAAGTATCATTAATAATATATTTTCTGTCCCGGCGGTTGTACATTTACCGCTGGCAAACAAATTATGCCAAAATTCCGGCGTTAATAATTCTTTAATTGGAAACTCTGCAAGAAAAAACATGCGATGACTCCTGTTAAAATTTGTCTCTATAAGGTATCATTATACCGGAGATGAATAACAAAAACACATACCGGCTGACCTATTATACCATTATCACCGCTATTCTTTTAACTGTATCTGGCTGTGGCGGCGGAAATTCATCAGAAAAAAATTCAACTGCTATCTTTAATTTGCAAACTTCAATCGGTACAGTTCTCACTGATGCCGCCTGGGTGGCTTGCAAAGATGGCGATTCCAATTGGGCAGTTATACCATCTACCGCTACCGGAAAATATTCTTTTACAGTGATTAATCCTGCGGGTAAATACAGTATCGCTATTGCATCGCAAAGTGACAGCGGAAACTTCGTACAAATCTATAACTCAACAATAAACGAATTGCCCCGACTGCGATATTCACTGCCTGGTGCATCTGCAAATACTAAACATAAATTATCAATTACCACCCGGGGAGTAACATCACCGGAAAACTCATTAGGCGTTTATGTCGGCAATTCCGGCTATATTTATACCGTTTCCACACCCGATCAAGTCTGCAACACGAACTTCGACCTTTCGCCGGGGAAATATGATGTTGTTGCTGTACCATCAACTATTGGTGAAATACCCTCACGTTTATTTATCGCCAGAAATATTGATTTGGCATCAGACAGCAATATGAATATCATACTGGGAAGTGATAGCCAAACATTCAATTTGCTATACAACTATACCGTGAAAATGTTCAACATGCCACAGGAAAGTGCTACTTCCTCGCGGATAGGATATATGGGCTATAAAACCAGAAATGGTACATGGATAAGTTTCAGCAAAAAATCACCTACCGACCCCTATCAGTTCAGTTATCCTAAAATGCCGGAAAACTATATGTGGCCTGGTGATATGTATCAGGTAAATATGGCATATTCTGAACCGACTTTTTCCCGGCAAACACAACTCTACTTTGGAAAAGTTGACCATAAGTCTGTATATTTAGCACCGGATATGGCAAATAGCGAATATACTTCTACAACAAACTCAAACTATTTCACTCCAGAAGTTACATTACCAGCATACCCTAATGTATTATTTTATTCAACAAGTTTATCAGGCACACCAACCGGTTCAACGACACGGGTCGCGTGGGATTTATTATCAACAACCGGGTGGTTGAATGGCAAAACAACGATGACAATACCAGACCTGTCAAAATTATCCGGTTGGAAAAGTGAATGGGCAATTTCTGAAAATGATGTTACTCAATTCAATATTTACGCGACAGCATGTAATCGACCATTAATACAATATGCGGCAATATTCAGCGCAAACTTCACACAATTAGGAGACACAGAAATTACCGCCTGTATGAAAAAAATCATTAAATCAACTCGAAGTATTTCAAAAAAAGAAGAAAATATCATAAAAGAAATCAGAATTGATTTGCTGAATCGTTGATTTAGAGGTGTTAGGTTTTCAGTTTTCGGTTTTCGGTGTATTGATTTGCGGATGGAATTAATGAATATTTCTATAAAATAATTCCATAGCCCACAGCATCGCTGTGGGTTCGGGGATACAAGACAATTACGCCCTGTAGGGGCACAATTCCTCGGACAAAAGGAATATTATGCTCTTACAGAGCGTTAACATCAATTATAAAGCCACCCACGGCGTTGCCATGGGCTATGGAATTATTTTTCAGGAAATAGATTAATTAAAAAAATAAAAATTAAGATATTTAGAAAACTATGGGAGGGAAGTTGACCCAACTTCCCCGCCGAACCGTGATAATGATGTAGACAAGCGTGACAGCGACAGTATTCTTACGTGGTGTTCTGATTTTGAACCTTGTTTTGTCGTTGTACAAGACGCATGGCCATGCGTCTCTACGAAT
>JBIJDE010000341.1:0-5574 GCA_044344305.1 Armatimonadota bacterium | reverse complement strand
GGTATCTATGTCTGGATGGATGGTTGTATTATTTCAAATAGCGGCTATGATATTGGTTATTTCAATTGGCTATATTGTACGCAAAAAAAATATATTTGATGGAAGTCTTACTGGAAAATTAGCGTTATTTATCGTTGATTTTGCTATGCCTTGCCTTACCTTTACGCAATTAATATCTAAAGTAGACCCGAAATCGCTACAAACCGACTGGGTAATACCGATAATCGGCTTTGGTGTAATCGTCCTGGGTGAAGTAATTGGATTAATTTTCTCGCCACTTTTTGCACGTCGTCACAGCATTCGTACTTTCATAGCTTTAATAGCCCTGGCGAACTGGATATATCTGCCATTGCCAATAGTTAAGGCGTTGTTTGGCGACCGTGGTGTAGCAATATTATTGTTATTCAACGTCGGCGCACAGGTGGCATTATGGACAATCACTGTATGGACTTTGAAAGGCGGGAAATTCGACAAAGCTACTATCAGCGGTTTATTGAAAAATCCCGGATTAATTGCCGCGATTGCAAGTATTCTGCTGGTCATTTTTGTTCCTGACATAAGTAATATTGATGTTATTGCTAAAAGTTCTACCGATGTTATGATACAATTAATCGGTATTCCATTCTCAGCTATGACCATGATTGGCGCGTTAACTATTCCATTATCACTAATTGTCATCGGGGCACAACTTGGTGGTATCGAGGTGCACAATTCATCAGATAACCGGCCATTAATCGGCACGGTGGTATGCCGCCTGTTGCTTGCTCCACTTCTTTTTTGGCTTTGTATAATATTGCTTCCAGGTTTGGACAATATGGTAAAAGCTATCGGATTTATTATTATGGCAATGCCTTGCGCGGTAAGCAGCAGTATCTTTACTGAAAGATACGCCGGTGATACCGACCTGGCTTCACGGGCGATACTTGTGACGACAGTCGCGAGTATTATTACTGTCCCGGGATTGTATTATCTTTATCAACACATTATGGGAATTTAAACTATGAATGAACAACTCTTAAAATCTAAATACGCCAATATCGACAAGGTTGAATACTACGATGAAATCACTTCAACTAATGACCATGCCATGGAAATGCTGCGGGCGGGGTTTTACGGTACTGCTGTTATTGCCGCCGGCAACCAGACGCAGGGGCGTGGTAGACGCGGTGCAAGATGGCACAGTTGGACGGGAAGTAGCGTCATATTCAGCTATATTCATACATTTCCTAAATTGCCACTTCCGTCTCACCTGGCTATAGTCAGCGGCGTTGTTGTAGCAGATGGTGTAAAGAACTGCGAAGCTGTTCCACAAATAAAATGGCCTAATGACATTCTAATCGATAATAATAAAGTTGGCGGTATTTTAATTGAAACCCATGGCAATAGCGTCGTAATAGGAGTTGGGATAAATATTTCGGTTAACAATAGTGATTTTAATGCTGTAGATTTACCCCATGCCGGGTCTATACAAGGAGATGCCAAAATCCCCTTCGATACTGAAAGCTGTTTATTCACCATTATCGACGGGGTGATAGCCGGCATGAACAAATATGAAGAATTAGGAATCAACAAGTTTTTAGTTCCATGGAATAAATATAACTGGCTGCATAATCGCAACGTTAGGGTGACCGGTCCATTTGGCATTGCAGAAGGCGAAGGTTTATTTATTACTGGCAAATTATTATTTGATGTCTTCACAAAAACCGGCGTCATCGCCATGCCCCTGAGCAGTAATGTTGAGGTGCTTTAGATGAAGGTTTGTGGTGGAGAGTTTCGTGGTCGAACTATTCTGACACCTCGCGGCGACAGGACGCGCCCTACCAGTGGAATGGTACGGGAAGCGTTGGCAAACGTGCTGATGAACGATATCGATGGTGCCAGAGTGATTGATATGTTCGCGGGTTGCGGCAGCGTAGGTATTGAATTAATCAGTCGTGGTGCAGAGTTTTGCTACTATGTTGAGGTGAACCGTAAAGTATCCGCTATCCTGACGGAAAATCTGCGAACATTTAATATTATGGACAAAGGTAAATTAATCACTGCACCGGCCGATAAAATAGTGACCAATTGGCAGGAATCCAGTTGCGATATAATATTTCTCGACCCGCCATTTGCAAAACTCGATGAATATCTAAATGTGCTTAGCGCATTATCAACATCACAAATAACATCGTCCGACAGCATAATCATCGCGCAACACGACTTGCGATTAATACTGCCGGACGAAATAGGCAAACTAAAACGGACCCGCACCCAGAAACTTGGCGACAATTGCCTTAGTTATTATTCCCTGGCGTAACTGGTACTGGGGTCGGTTTTGGTGTGATTACTGGTTTAACTGATGATGCGAATGGCTTTTCTTCATAAGTTTTCATGTCAGCAGTTTCATCTTTGGCACCTGATAACCTGACAACACCCTTTTCACCTGGCAAGATATCAAATGTCTGTGGTGGAATCTGGTCACTGCTGCTGACCGTCCCATCAAACAATACATCGGCCGGTTGACCACTTACCTGTTTTTCAATTCTTACATACACCGACTCGGTAACTCCCTGATCTGCTAATATCTCAGCAATTGATACCGAGGGTTTATAATCAAAAGTTTTCGAACCGCTGCCGGTAGACATAAAAATAGTGACCGTCTGGTTATCCTGTACCGGCGTACCCTCGGTGGGGGTTACTCTCACCACATTGCCTGCCGCTACATCCTGTGAAAATTCACTACTTACTTTGATTATTTTTATCTTTGCTTTTCTCAATTCACGTTTTGCCGCGTCAAGTGACATTCCACTGACAGGTGGAACAGTCAGCATTACTGGCCCATTGCTTACCCATAAAGTTACCACCGAGTTCACCGTTACTTCTGTACCCGGCATTGGCTCAACTTTAATTACTTCACCGGCAGGTTTGGTACTATCTATCTGTTTCTTTATTGGTGATAATCGAATATTGCTAAGCGCGCTGGAAGCATCAACATAATTCGTACCGAGAATCGATGGTATTTTAATGGTTTGGGTGGTTACCGGTACTGGATTATCTAACCCTGTATTTTTTAACAGATACACACCGTATCCGACAATGGCAGCCAGTACCACAACTAATAATACAATGACAGCACCTGACATACCGCCAGATTTAGCCTCACTTTTTCTGCGTTCCGGTGGGTTTGATGTTACCGGATGAGTCGGCAAATCATTTTTCCTTCCCAATACCACGGTAGCATCTGTGGGAATAGGCATTGACTGACGATTTATTATAACTGTTTTATCCGAATCAACAACATTTAAAATTTGTTGGATTGCAAATCGCAATTCTGCCGCGGTATGGAATCTTTCTTTCGGATCTTTCGCCAGGCATTTCATCACCAGATTATCTACATTAGCCGGTAAATCGGCCTTTATCATACGCATTGGTTTTGGTTGGTCATATATCTGTTTATGTGCCACCGCCAATGCGTTCTCGCCATCGAATACTGTTTGTCCAGTGAAACATTCATACAACACCGCACCCAGAGAGTAAATATCAGAGGCAGGGGTAGTCTGTTCGCCACGCGCCTGTTCTGGTGAAATATAGTGTACTGACCCCATAATTACGCCGGTATCATCTGTATCTGTTGTTGCTTTGGCAATGCCAAAGTCGGTTATTTTAATCTTTCCATCAAAATTTACCAGAATGTTGTGAGGTTTAATATCGCGATGCACCAGACCGGCACGATGAGCGGCATCAATAGCAGCTGCGGCCTGCATACCCATTATTAACCCGTCATGTACACTACAGGCACCATCACGCCTTAATTTCTGTTTCAGATCCATACCGTTAATGAACTCCATAACGATGAAACTTATTCCCTGTGACTCACCGGTATCATAAACGCCTGCAATATTATCATGGGTAAGCTTCGCGGCAATTTGCGCTTCTTTGCGAAATTTATCTACGAACTGCGCGTCGCTGGAATACTGTTCGCGCAATATCTTTACTGCCACTGGTCTATGCAACAGCATATCGTGACCGCGCCATGTCGTCGCCATGCCGCCTTCACCTACTTTTTCTTCTAACCGGTATCGTCCATTAAGTACATAATCTGCCATTTTGCTCACCTGTTTGCTGTGTAATATTGCGCGAACTCATCATCGCGCGCGAATTGTTCCGCTTCGTTAACTATATCCATAACTTCGCTCAACATTTGCTCGTAATCATTCTCTGTTAAATCGCCAGTTGAAATAAGTTGCTTCTTGAATAATTGTACCGGGTCGCGCAATGCCCATTCCGCTTCTTCTTCACGGGTGCGATAAACGCACTGGTCACCGCGGGAATGTCCGCCTACCCGATATGTCTTCCCTTCAATTAATACCGGACCTTTGCCATTTGCTGCCAATTCACGAGCTGTTACCACGGCATCATAGACCGCCATAACATCGTTACCATCCACCATAACAGCAGAAATATCATAACCGCAGGCGCGATGCACGATATCCTCTACTCCCACCATATCCTTCGTTGACGAACTCATGGCATAACAATTATTTTCACAGAATAAAATTAGCGGCAATGCCCATATCGACGCCATATTCAAAGTTTCATGAAAAGTTCCCTGATTGCTGGCACCATCGCCAAAAAATGCCAACGCAACCTGACCGGACTTGCGGTATTTCGCGCTGAACGCTGCACCGGCCGCCACCGGCATCATCCCACCGGTTATGCCGTTCATCCCCAGAAATCCCAGCGAAAAATCTGCCATATGCTGGGTTCCACCCAAACCTTTCGAATACCCGTCTGCCTTGCCAAACAGCTCTGCCATTATCCGGCGCGGCTCCGCACCCCTTGCCATAAAGTGCCCATGCCCTCGGTGATTGCTGGCGACATAGTCGCCTGGCTGCAATGCAAAGCCAACACCAACAGCAGTCGCTTCCTGACCCATCGCCAGATGCGATGTTCCCTTTAATTCGCCAGCCGCAAATAATTTATCTACTCTCATCTCAAAATGATGTATAACCATCATTCGTCTCAGCATTTCTAATTTATTCATAATCACCCCGTAATTGTGCATTTAGATTATGATTAATTGGACACAGAAGGTCAATAAAAAAAGCGGCTTTTAAGCCGCTTCTTGAAAAAATATTTAAATAATTCTTCATCTTAATTTAAAATTACGCGAATTATCTATAGGAGCCGAATAAAAATTCGTAAAAGACTGTCGACAATGTTGAACAATATTATCCAATGCATAGGATAACCACAACAATTCCATTATCAATAACATCGCAAATGCAAACCATGCAACCCCAATAAATAATGGATTAACCGAATGATGAGCCGGCACATTCCTGAATATTATCATTACCGAAACAGATATTAATATCGTAACCAGATAAACAACGCAATCACTGATAATCTTTTTCCATTTATCACTATGTGTATACGCCCATATCATCCAGCAAGCTATGCTGATAATGCATATTGATGATAGGTAATAACAAACCAGATTATCGATTAAACCGTTAAAAAGACCTATTAGCATAACCCACTTCCCCTTTCTTCAGATAAGTTATTTTTCCATAAATTTGATTATTATTG
>JBIJDE010000142.1:0-10353 GCA_044344305.1 Armatimonadota bacterium | reverse complement strand
GTTCGATCAATGCTATTATACACATCATAAAATGGCATCCATTTTTTCAGCCTGTGAACTTCGGCGGTATCTGCCCAGGCTATGCAGAAACCCACCCCGACCGGGGAAACCAAAACAGCACTGTGTCGTTGAGTAACCCGTCACGATAGGTCGTCAACAGTTTCTGTTTTTGTTCACGGATCATTGGTTCTTTCCTTCATCAACCGTCCCGGCAGGCGCAATGTCCAGACCATTCATGCAGTTCACCACATCCTGCAGGCGCGAAGCGGGTGTGACCGTCAGCACCTCTACAATACCCTTACAGAGACGGCACTCAACCACAGTATTACCCGGCGCGTGCAACTTGAACTCCACGTCCCAATCCTGCGGCCAGGCCGGCAGCAAGAGAATCTTGCCATTGTCAGCCTGAAGAGCCATCCGTTGGAGCGCTGTACAGGCCACATTGCCGTGGTCCTGATCTGGAATCCAATCAAAGTTTGGCCCCCAAAAGGCGGGAAACCTGCTGCCGGGGTCGGATGTCGAAAAGTTTTTAATTACGGCAACTTTGGCCTCATCGGTTAACCCAAGCAACGCAGCTTGAATTGCATCCTGCCGCCAACCTCCAGTGTCCTTGACGGGACGGGCGGTCCAAGTAGCGACACCGACTTCGATTTCTGGCTTGCCGACCCCATACAGGCGGTACGGGAAAACACTATACAGCGCAGTGTTCTCGGAATTCTTGCAGTCGTCATACTGCAGAGCCGGGATGACTTCTTTCCGTTTCTCCCAGTGGTACGATCGCGTCGGCAGGGGTGGCAACAGGCCAAGAAAATCGTGCCATTCCGCACGGAGTGCGTCCGTCACCGCGGTGTCGGGCAATGCTAATAATCCGGCGAGTACCCACTGCAATCCGGCGATATCCGGTGCGGGATTGACAGCGTCGTGCCAGGTTTCCAGCGACTGCGAGGGTTTAAAGAGAATCTTGCCGTCATCATCCCTGCGAAAATAATATTCGCGATAGAAACGCAGAAACGGAGGTGCAAGCACCAGCAGCTTCTCACGCAATAGCGATTCATCCTCACTGACTCTATAAGCATCGAGTATCACAGTCAGCAATTCGAGCATTCCCTGCCAGTAACGACGAATGTAGGTGTTCTCGCTCAATCCTGACTGAAGATCGCCGCGGGAGTAACCATAGTTGGAATTGAGGAACGTCCCCCAGAATGTCATTGTCTCAGGAAACATGGCGGCATCTTCAATACCAAAATTGGCTTTAGCCCGTGCCATGGCAAAAGGTAAGGCATCCAGATACATACGGAACCATGGCTCCATGAGATCGAAATCGCCACTCATAATCATCGGCCAATATGTCAGTCGCGTGTTCTGAAACCAATAACCACCACCCCAGCGTCTGTAGTCGGCATCGTAGGAGGCATCCTTCTCACGAGCATCCACCGTAAAAATAGAGCCGTTGAACTTAATAGGAAACGCGCCGCGTCCGCCACACGCGTTGATAAAACGTTGGAGTTCATAACCACGCGACACTGTTTCAGCATCTGATGTTCCCGATATCCGAAGCCAACTCCGCTCCCAAAAAGCATGCCACCAGTCAGTATGTTCGGCGAAGGAGGTTTCTCTTGCAACGGAATCGCTATGGACCGCCTGTGTCATCACCCACCTCATCCACTCGTCAGGCGTGGAAACCTGTACGGTCAGCGGGTGGATAGCAACTGCGATACGGGTTTGCGGAACCGCTGTGCGCAACATCTGGTCATTGTCTTTCACGAGCCCATCACCGCGTAGCAAAGCGCCGAAGGTACGGTCGAGTAGCGGATCGCACCCATCCGCTATCCAACCCGCCATGTCCTGGTGCTCTAATGTCGCTTGCCAACAAGAAGAGTGATTGCGATGACACCAGATAATCGTATCGTCAGTCGTCTCTATGATGGTGTCGGGATAGACCGTCTCGCGAGCGTCCACCGAGCGCAGCCCAGCATCGCAATGACCTTCCATGCCTTCCCGGGTACGTTCGCACGTGCGCCAGAGTTCCAGTCTGACGCGTGCATCTACCGGCCGGTCAGAATTGATCTCTAAGTGCACCACCGGCCGATTGGCATCGACCCAGAGAAGCAGCGTGACTTGTAAATCGTGATTCGTTGAATGAATGCGAATTGTGCCGGTTGCAAGATCGAGTTCCTGCCGAAAATCTGCGTCAGCGCGAAATAGGTTGGGTGTGAGCGAAACGCGCACGCGACCAAGTTTTAACAGTCGCGCATTCTCGTCCCATGCATCGGTCTTGCTGAGGTAGAACAGCAGGTCGCCGTTCTCCTCGACCCACACATTCAGTCCTATGTCACCGTTGCCCAGCGGCATCGAGCCAGACGAATCATGGCTTGGATAAGTCCAAACCAGAGGAGTGGGAAGTGGCAAGTATCGGTTCATCTTAGACTCCCTGGACATACGGCCGTAAGGAACGACTCAGGATGTCATTGTCTGCCTGGAGCGGGTTCCATAGTGTCTCGGCAAAGAGTGCCACACTGGGTTGAATCTTCTCTTCAAACATTCCGTCTTCCACCAATCCAGTGGCCAGTATGCCATGCGGGCTATTGATAAGCAGTTCACGATAGAAACGTGCCGCTAATGGGTAATTTTGGTACCAAAGTTGGTTTTGCCAATCCCACTCACCTTGCCGTGCTTGTAGTCGCTCTCTGATGTATTCCGGCCGACGTTCGCCGCAAATGAATGGACCATGATGCTCAAACTCAACACCCCAACGCAACATTATCCAGCCCTTGGGCACCATAGCAAAAGGCATTCCCGGACGCCATTGGGCCAATCGCTTTGCGTAGTCCAGTGTCGCTTCGAAATTATGGGGAATACCATGCCCCCAGTTGTCTGGCTGCGGGATATCGGAGAACGGCAACGCCCCGGCATCCTCCCAGGTGATAGTCAGGCGTGGATCCAACGCATCAAGATCGGTGAAATGCTCTTTTATCGAGGTGGCATGCAGTCCAAATTGAATCGGAAGGTCTGGCCGCAGTTTCCATAGTTCATGAGCAATAGGATTGATTAGTTCGCAGCACCAGGCGGCAACTGAGCGACCGGCTATTTCGGTGGTTGTGTGTTCAGTGATAGTCTGGAAATACAGCCCGTCGATCGGCAGCGCGGCATACTGTTCACGCCAGGTGCGCAACACGCTTTCGCATATTTTGTTGCGATCTTCGGCTTTGGAGATATCAAGGTCCGGTATTCCCCACCCCCAATGAAATCCGGCATGCACCGCGATACCACGATCATGAGCGTACTCCAGAATCTCAGCCATATTGACCGGCACGCAGTCATTCCAGATGGTCAGGGTGTTGAGTTTGAGGCGCACCATGTTGTCCAGATAACGGCGGTAGTCATATATGACATAACCCCAGGTCCACAGGCCGCGCTGGGTGATAGCCGGGACAAAAGTCTCAGTCATGTCCGGTAATCCGTCGATCCTCAGACGGCGATACGTCGCTATGTCGTGAGGAAGGCCACCCAGAGAGATCTGTGCGAGCAACTCGGCAACGCCGTGTAAGGTGCCGACTGCGTCCGCCCCAACGACAGCTATGACGCGTGCTACTTTAGACCAGGGACTGGGACCAACATGCAACAGGAAGCTGCCGGATTGCGGAGGTGCCGTGCAGCCGATATACTCCAGCAGTTGCGCCACGGCCGGATTGCTATCGACCGTACCGACCAACAGCAGATGCTGCATCGTTGCAAGGTCTGTACCGTCCGCCGATTGAATGGTCAACACGTAAGGTAAATAAAATTGCACACCGCGCTGCAACTCGGTGGTCGCCGTTCGTTCGACACCGCGGTAGATGCCATATAAGAGAGTCCA
Organism: Armatimonadota bacterium; assembly: GCA_044344305.1. Lineage (GTDB taxonomy): Bacteria > Armatimonadota > Hebobacteria > CAIYQO01 > CAIYQO01 > JBAXQQ01. The sequence continues at coordinate 6,497 of JBIJDE010000142.1, read as the reverse complement.
GCGTTGATCGATTTCTGTGGTCATACACCTTTCCAATCCTTCTATTTGTATATTCGCCTTGTCAGCGATAGGTGTCCGCTTGTACGGCGACCCGCTCAAACGCATCCCGATCCCCGCTACTATTTACAGAGATATACATCCCCTTGCCTCCAACAGCATCAAGCAATGGAATGACTTCGTCCAGTTTCACTCCAATCGCCTGCACAGATTTTCCGGCGGCAAGAATTCGGCTATACAGTGGATACCATTCTGCACTGCCGCCACCGGGAACTGTTGGGTCCGGTGTCCACTCGATAGCATCAAGTGCGTCTATCTCCAACAGATGGTCAAGATGACAGATGCACTGGTGACCATCAAGATGAAACATCGAATTATCCAGCCATTCACATTGCACGGTAAGTGCCGGCACCACAAAACGCCTGAACATCTCCGGCGAAAACATGGCAGAGGCATCGCATTGTACCTTAGCGGTCTTGCCCGGCCCCCATAACCCAAACGCGCCCCAACAAGAACTTCCATCGTCGAGTTTGATAATGTCGTATATACGGGAATAAACCTCAAACCAAACCTGGTTAATCTCCCACACTTTCTCTTCAACCCATTCCGGTCGTTCTATCATATCCATCAACAAAACTTCCGGTTCGCGCAAAGCAGCGATAATATCAATATTCTCAATTAAGTCCGGGCAACCCACCGCGTATTTACCATTACTCAGTTTTGCGCATTCACACATTGTCTGTTCATGTATATTCCACCAATAATTTTCCGGGTCAAAATGAAATGGATGAATATTTTCCGGATTTTCTTCACATTGCATTGTAGGTTCAAACCATACCGTCGTCGGTGCAAATTGCGGTGTGGAACCAAGCAGTAATGCTAACGAACCGGGACCAATATCAGTGTGAACCAACGGCAGGGTGTCAGCGAGATAATCGTGCTTGGACAGATGCCAGTGATTCACCCTCGCACGCCAATCGGGAGTCTTGTGGTAGTAACCGTAATCGTCAGGGCCGGTGGCCGGTCCACCAGGATCGGCCACCGTTTCATGTGGTTTCGCGGCGGGGAAGCACCCCGTGGTCAGCACCATCCCCTGATGTATCCACCAATCACAGAAATGCTGCTTCGTTTCATTCCAATTCAGTTTCCATTTCATCATAACTATATCCTCAACTACAACCAGAATTCCCATTGATAGATAATCTTTTTAATGCTAAAGACATCATTCAGTAACAATTTCAATAGCTTTTAATAAGCCCATATATTAATAAAACATTTTATTGCTTGGCGAGAAAACGTATTTCTCCAATACCGGTATATGTTGCTGCACCCCAATTTGCCGATGTTGTCAGTTTAACATATCTGGCTGCCTGTTGAGAACTAAACAGATAATCCAATCCTTTATAATCAGTAGCTTGAGGCGCCATACTAATTGTTGTTGGAGAAGATAAATCTGTCCAGGTAACAGCATCCTGAGAAACCGAAACAACGACAGTTTTAACACCACGTGTATTACTGCTATTGTTATTCCAAAGATGAAAACCAACTAAATTATATGATGAACCAAGGTCAAATTGAATACATGGGTTTGCACTATTTGCCAGCCATTCATTTGGGTCGGCAACAGCTGAATGTTTCGGCCAACTATAAGGTTGAACAGCCAGTGTACCAGTGGGTAATTGAGTTACCAATCCTGAGCCATTAATTGCACATGTCGGAGTACGGCCACCATAATGTGTTGTTCCTGGCTCTGTCGCTGTATTTGGCTGTACTATAGTGTAATTACCATCAGGTGAAAAATTATCAAGTCCAATAAACCGTATTTCTGATATGCCGCATTGGACAGGTGAATTTGATGTCCATGATGTGCCTACATTTAGACGAACGTATTTAGTATTGACTAAAGATGGAAATGCTATATCAACACCTGTATATGTTGATGTAGATGCCCATGACGCCCGTGGTGCTTGCGGCATACTTACTGGTTGCGGTGTCCATGTTTGTCCATCTGCTGAAATATCCATGGAATAATCTTTTATTCCACGTCCTGTAATACTTGATAGCCCATCGCCATTATAATTCCAAAGATGAAAGCCAGTAAGAGTCATGGGTAAACCAAGATTAAAAATAATTGGCGGGCTAACTGTTGATGCATCACTTAGCCACATAGTTGGCGTTGACCATGCAAAAGCATTATTGTCATTTATATGCACCGGCCATCCTCCGGGTGGGTCGCCTGAATTACACGATTTAACAAGCCCAGTACCATCAATAGCAAGGTCCGGGACATAACTTTGATAACACACCGCATTTGCACTAACCGGCGCAACAACAACAGATGGATAACCAATAGCAACATGACCATCCATATAACTTGAAATCGTTTTTCCTGAATGCCGTAAATCAAGCATTTCATTGGCACCATCACTTGATACCCACCTGACATCAGGACTATCAACGCTACCAATCGCTATATTGTCGCACCGTTTATTGTAAGCATAAGAATTTGTTAAACTCTTACTGGCAGATGGACAACTGAGAACTTTATTGTCAAGATTAATACTGCTCCAAACATTCGTATACATTGGCATCATTTCATCATGGTCCTGTGCCCACATTGAAATGCTCAAAGCTATCTGCCGTTGATTACTTGTACAGGTAGTTTGCCGTGCTTTCTCGCGCGCCCGGGCAAACACCGGGAAAAGTATCGCGGCGAGGATGGCAATAATGGCAATCACGACCAATAGTTCTATTAGCGTGAAACCTGATCTTCTTATGCCGCATTTGGAATGCTGATGGTACATAATTAATTCCCCCTTAAATAGAATAACTTGTTAACGTTAACAACATCTATTTGATTTCAATTTTACAACTGTATTTGTGTGGTGTCAATAAGAATTTGGAGATTTTTAAAAAAAACTTACCATTAAGTTTCACTCCAATTCGGTTTCCACTTCATCATTACTATTTCCCTTCATATTCATATGCTGTTCCACCTGCGATATCAAATACTGGTCCAAGTATTTGATCATTACGTATATCCAATAAAACCCCGGTCAGCATGTTTCTTAACTTGCTCACCTGATCCAACCCGCCAAGCGATAATGGTAGTGAGCCGCGGAAGGATGGAATAGTCACGATGGTGTTGCCCACCCGCGACACGCCGTCGGTGATGCCCATAGCGTCACGCACCCCATGTTCGTGGACGAGATTCACCACCAGTTGGTTCATCGGGTCGGCAGCGTATTTGAGCATAGTCTCTTTATCCGTGGCACCAGCCACCGGATTCCAGTGGACAAAGCCGGAAGATAGGTCAAAAGGAGTGAAACTCGACCAGTTCAGACGCTTGCCATATCGCGAAAAACGCTCCATCTGCCTCCACAGTGTAAGTTCATTGGCGGGCTTGGGTGGAAAAGTGTGACAGCATACCATGTAGCCGCTGGTCGCATTGATTTCGACGAGTAGCTCCTATTTGACTAAAAAACGAATCATCTCATTCATTATACGTTTTCCTTTTTCAGGACTACTGTCGCCTGTCCGGCTACATGAAACTCGAACCTCAAATCGCTGGCTTCATCATCAGCAAGTGCCACACTATCTAAGCACCACACCATGTGGTCGGATTGTAAGGTAAATACTGGCATGGTCATGGTCGGGCCTCCCAGTCAGTGGCGCCATAGAAGAATCCTTCCGTCATGCCCCGCCGTAAGCGGACGCAGGCGCTACCGTCGGCGCTAAGAACGTAAGACAGCATGATATTACCCTGTTCAGCGCGAAGGCCGTCCGCAACCACCGTGAACTGCCAGCGACTTGTCTTGATGCCCTTCGGCAACAACTCGAGCACTGTCAGCAACCGGTGGCTTCGCGCCTGAGTACTAACCATCCGCACAAGGTTTACAGGCCGGTGCTGATCATCAATGCTGCACTCGGTTACATCCGCGACACATGGGTTCCAGTTGACGGCGGCTATGCGCAAACTCACTCCAGGCGCGCTGATCCATGCCTCGCGTCCTAGTAGTTCGGCCGGTTGAGGCGTGTGCAACCTGAAGCTCATCTCCAACAGCTGCCCGGCCTCAATCACATCCTCAATCAGGAACAAGGTCGGCGCGGGTGAACAGATGCGGCGCAGGTTGGTCTCGAACAGCCCGTCCGGCCAAGCCCCGGCGTTGTCGGACGCCAGCAGCACCAGTCCGTCGACCTCGATGCACTCGCCGAGCCGGGCGCCGTAGGCGTGTTCGCCCCATGCGGGCTGGACGAACGGCACGCCATCCGCACGGGGTTCGGGATATAGCAGGCTGTGGGCGGCGGCGCAGTGGAGAAAGGCGTTCTCCGCCTCGTGGTAGGCCAGCACGCCGCGGTCAATCACCAGCGGCTGCCCGGCCGCCTCGAGGATGATACTGCCCTTGTCCTCGTCGTAGTGGGTCGGACAGGTCGGACCGCTGCACAGGTGCAGATGCACCGCGCCCAACGCGGCATCCTGCCGCACCGAGGCCGCCTGGCCGCCAATGGGAAAGACGACGAAGCGGTGGTCGGTGACCGGTGGCGGAACGGCCAAGTCCAGGCCGGCACAACCGGCCATCACCAAGGCGAAGTGATCAACGCCACTGCCAAAGCCGCCATGGCCGGGGGCGGCGGAGGCGGCAAGCTCCGCAGCGAGCAACCGCTTCCATTCGGGCCGGTCGGTCATCAGACTGAATGCCACTGCGGTGTTGGGAGGATACCCAACCAGGTTGTGGGCGTCATTGATGCCGAGATACCCGGTGCCGGCGCCGAGGGTCGAGAGCAGGCTGAGCGCGAAATCGCCTGTGCGCCGCAGCTTCTCCGAGGCAAAGTCCTTCAGCGGCCGATGATGATGACGCGCCAGCACATAGTAGAGCGGCGAGACGTCCAAAAACGTATGCGCCCAGTAGCCGGGGCCTTCGAGGATGACGCCGTCATCGAGGATGTAGGCATCGATCATCTCGTGCAGATCGCGTTCGGCTTCAGCGAGTTGCGAGGCGTAGCGCGGATGACTCGGGATCAGTGCGAGCAGGCCCAGGATGCGCCCGATGCTGAAGACGATCCCCTGGTTCATGGAACGGATGTATTCCTTCCGCTTGAAGTCGCTCTCAATGCGCGGCAGACCCTTCATGACGATCGCGTCCTCGACCACCCGGCGACCGCGCGGGGTGAACCACGCCCCGGCCCAGTCCAGCACCAGCGCGCAGGCCGCCGAATAGTACGTCTCCTGGAACGAGGCATGATGCCAGGTCGCGCCGGGGTGTACGCCCATCGGGCTTTCGCACCAGTGCGTGCAATGGGCGACGGCAAGCGCCATCCGCGCCGCCATGCGGGAAAACTCGGGATTCCGGTCGATGAGTCCCATCAGGGCCAGCGGCTCCATCTTGTGATACAAGTAGGGCTTCCAGTTGTCACGCACCCGCGTCCAGCGGATGTCGGGCGCCGGCACCAGGTAGCCGACCATCCTTTCCGGTTCGAGCTGCATGAAGTTAAGCGCCTGGCGGCGAAGGATGTCAGTCATTGGCTTCAGGGGGCCGGACAGGCACCGCTCACGCAAGGTTTCCAGTTCGTCCCCCCCGAAGAGGATGCCGAGTGCCGGCGCCGGCGTGGGGCCGGTGGGATCGGGAGCAAGGCAATAGGGCCAGTCGGGGGCGAAGGGGCTTGGTCGGGCCTCGAGCCGGTCCTGCGCCGCGCGGTTGGCCAGCCCAAGCCAGCGCAGGGTCATGGTTGCCGGACGCGATTCGAGCAGCGAGAATTCAAGCGTGAAGGCGTCCAGCCACTCGCCGGCAAGCATGCCGTCGATCTCCTGCATCCCGCCATCGCCGACGTGGCTGTCGAGAATGACGACTGTGCCTCCGTCCACCGTGCCGGTGATGCGCAACCGCACATAGGGCGGCTGGCAGGCGAAGACGCGGAATACGTCGTAGCCGGCAATGGCCAGCGGCGCGCGGCAGGCCAGGGTCAGTGCCACAACGCCGACCGGCGCGCGGTCGATGACCACATCCACGCCACTCCAAGTCGCCTCAACCCGCGCCGCGCAGCCCGCACCTGACCAGACCTCAAACGTTTCAAGCAGATTGCCATTGTCGAAAAACGGGGCGAAGATGGCTTCAGCTTCATTAATGGGAACAGGAATCATGTCCAGCATCATCGTAATCCCCCCAGGTGATATGCCACCCCGTTCTCCAGATTGAAGACCGGCCCCAGTTCAGCGTGCTGTTCTACCTTCATAACTTGGCCGGTGATCGCGTGACGCAAGCGTCGAATGTCCGTAAGGCCGGGTAGTGACAATGGCAATGGCCCGCGGAAGGAGGGAGTCGTTACCAGTGTTTCGCCCACCCGCGACACGCCGTCGGTGATGCCCACGGCGTCACGCACCCCCTGTTCGCGGACGAGATTCACCACCAGTTGGTTCATCGGGTCGGCAGCGTATTTGAGCATAGTCTCTTTATCCGTGGCACCAGCCACCGGATTCCAGTGGACAAAGCCGCTGGCGAGAT
>JBIJDE010000028.1:0-20750 GCA_044344305.1 Armatimonadota bacterium | reverse complement strand
GATTCGATTCAGTCCACTTAATTATTCATCCGAGAGGTGGTAAGAGCGTCTCGCTCGGAAAAAGAATGAACCGGAAATAAATTTCAGCGTTTAGCATTCTCTTGCGCAATAAGCGTCACCGAGACGGTGACGCCACATCTTTTCTTCTCTCCTCTCCTCACTCTTCTCTTCTTTTTACACCGGCAAATCTGACAGACTGTCCATAATATTGGATATTCCGCGTTTGTATTCCGGGTCGCCTTTGCACATAAAATTCAGGCTGAATGAGAAGGCGTCGGACTGGCGGAGGAGTTTTACCACTATCCGCTGGGGCTTGCCGGTCAGTTTTATTTTTACACCGGGTTCTTCGTACGAACACCATCCGCGCGGGCCGTTTTCGGCGGCTATCTCGATACCGTCAATCCACAGCCGATATGACCCAACCCGGCCAACCAGCAATGTCGCATCACTCGGGCCGTTAGTCGCCTGAATAGTGCGTACCATGTAATAGCAACCCTGCCCGGTAAAACCACCCAGATGACTTTCGGTAATAATCTCTTCACCGCGTTCCATTAACAATGGGAACTCTTCCGGGATATCTTCTTTCATCAGTCGTCTCTCGTCCAGATATTCCTTGTCTATCCGCACATAATGGTTGTAACAATCACCGGTCAAGTTAGCCATGAACGGGGCTTTTTTTACTTCGTCATTATAGTAAGGGCATATTGGCTGGCGCACCGAATCCCACATTTCCCAGTATGGACCATACGCTTGCCATTGGCGCGCGCCGCCCAGACCGAAAACAGTAGAAGATATTTCGCCATCCTTATTGGAAAATACCGCTGTGAAAAGGTTTTTATCATTCAACCAGCTACCCGGTTCTGTGCGGGTAATGGTCACCGGCACCATTTGCGAATACCCCGGGGTTAAAGTAATCTCAACATCAGCACCGGCAACGGTTGTCCCGGGTGCCGGGACGATAGACAAAATACCAGGGGTTATCTCGGTAGTTGGATTATTGATAATTACATTAACGGTGGTCGATTCGGCATTTTTCAACACTGGTTCGCCGGGGTAATCAATATCAATCGATATTGCTGATGGTGGAACGGAACGTATTTCAACTTCTGGCGCATTAATGAAAGTAATTGCGCTGTTGCGAACCGCCGCCATCTCCACACCGATTCGACAAGTATCCTCGGCAAATGTTGAAATCAGCGCATCACGATGTTTAACGTTAATTCCGCAAATCAGCGTCTTGCCCAACTGTTCCACCCAATCCGCAGGCAACCCGGCAGTACCAGATAGCGCGCCAAGTAATGCACCGGCGGTGGCGGCTGTACAATCGGTATCCCAACCGTTGTTAACGCATAGCAGCATAGTTTGCTTGAAATCGCCTTTGCCAAGGAATAACGCCATTAATGACAGCGCATGGTTGGTCAATGCTTTATTGGCATTGCGGTCGCCAAAGGTGCGGATAACCTGTATCCAGGCATGTTTTGGGTCAGGATAACGAGTACAAATATCGCGAACCTTCGGCACTGCCAACGCAACCGGACTATCCGCCGCAATCACTGACAATCCTGCTTCAATTGCTTCATCCAGCGATGACGATACCAGCGCCTGCGCTGCTGCCGCCGATAAAAACGCCTCTGTTTCCACACTGTTGCCGCCATGGTCCAATTGTCCATCCAACCGCGCCATCGACGCTGCCAATTGCGGGTTTCCTGGCGCGACAAATCCCCATATTTCACTGCGAATCGGACAGCCTTCCGACTCCCAAAAATAGTTGTTATTCCAGATACCGGACAACGGCGGAGCAATGCCGCGCTGCATATTATTCAGGAATACTCCATATTCGCAAAACCAGTACCAGCAGCGGTCCTGCCAAACCTCTGCCAGGTCGCGGGAAGTTAGGAAAACTCCACGTTCCTGCAATGCTTCCAACCAGGCAACCTGAATATCCAGGTCATCATTCGCACCCATAGTAGCCGGCCAAAGAGTCTCCAATGTCAGATCGTTATAACATTTCAGGTTCTCGTAAGGAGCACCCACCACTCCGCCAATAGATTTGCCCAGCCACCCGGCCAGCACCTTATCATAATATTTACCATAATCAAGTTGCATGTTATTTTCCTCTATGTAATAGTATGAGCAAATTATACAGGGATTTTAATTTAATTTAAACGGTTTAATAGAATTACGAATTATTCTGATAATGATTAACTGCCCATTGTCAATTGTCAATTCTCAATTCCATCTTTTTTCCTTTCCCCCTATCCATCCAACCCCCTTTAACTGTATAATACAGCCATGCCATTTTCAGATATTATAGGTCAGGATAACACCGTTGCGTGGTTGCAGCGTGCCATTGTTGAAGGTACTGTGGGCCATGCTTTATTATTTTATGGTCCAGAGGGATGCGGAAAGAAAGTCACCGCCATGTCATTTGCCAAAGCATTGAACTGTCTTGACGAAGAGCATCAGGCAAAAGGTGATTTTTGCGATGTTTGCCGCGCCTGCAATCTTATTAACCGTGGGAATCACCCCGATGTACGGCTTTTTACCCCGGCAACCACTGGCGGTAAAACGGTTATCCCCATTGACGCCATTCGCACTAAAAGCGGCGAGTCGCCAACACATCCGTTGCCATTGCGCGAGGATGCCCAGCTAAAGCCGATGGAAGGACGGACAAAAGTATATGTTCTGGATCCTGCCAACCGGCCGGGGTTACAGGAAGATGCTGGAAATTCACTATTGCTTACCCTGGAAGAACCACCCAACCATGTTGTAATTATCCTCATCAGTTCGCGTCCAAACTCGGTGTTGCCGACACTGGTTTCGCGTTGCCGACCGGTTAGATTTAACCTATCTCCGCGAGATGCTGTACGCGATGCTCTTGCGAAAAACGCCCCGGAAATTGATGATATTACCGCAGAAGCTATCACTGGTATGGCGGCAGGACGGGTAGGATGGGCAATTGCCGTCGCGCAAAACCCGGCCGTATTAAAAACGCGAAAAGAATTAATGGATGCAATAATGAGTTACCTGCCGCGTGGTAGACGTTCAGCACTGAAATTAGCGAAAATAATGCACGATTTATCCAGTGCAGCAGAGATTTTAATTGAACCGGGTGAAGAAGAAAAAGGCAGCAAAAAAGGACCAACAGATGACCAAATTCGCCGACGCAATATGCCGGAACTCCTTGACATCGTGGCCGCTTGCTGGCGCGATTTAATGATTTGTACTATGGGTGAACCGACAATCCTGCTTAATACTGATTATGAAGAACAAATCAGAGGAATCACTGGAAAAATTTCATTAACTGATTTACGTACCGGTTTACACGAAATAATGCGAACAAAACTCCACATCGAAAGAAACGCAAATATCGACCTGTCGCTGGAAAGGCTATGGATGACGATATTGTGTGTAAAGTGAAGGTGTTAGTATGAAAAATGAAGAATTACAGCAAATATGTAATGATTATTTTTCATTTTTAATAACAGAATACAACTTTAGAATCATGCCCACAACCGATGAAATGAGCATGATAAGCAGAGTTGAATATGTTCGTGACAATCAACGAATACATATCCTTTACGATATCCGCGAACGACAGGCAACGATAAATATTGGCTATATCGACGAATACGGGATATTAAAAATGATACCATTGGCAAAAGGGATAACACTAAAAGCGAAACCAGGCGAACACCCGGAGATGCGTCGACAATTTATGATGATAATATTCGAGTTGCTGCGGTATGGAAATGATTTTCTACGCGGTGAATTATCACTGATATGGGAACGCGATTATGGACAATTGTATAATAAACTGGGGTAATTAAATATGGCGAAAATTACAGAAAAAGCATTCTCAAATATTTGTCATGAAATGTTTACCCCCATAATGGAAGCATTTAGAATTAAATATGTAGGAATTAAAAAAGAAAATGCAATTACATACATCGCAGAGTATAAACGAAATAATCTATTTGTTCATGTAATTTGCAGTGCCGATACCGGGGCAATCGGCGTGACATTATCGGAAGAATCAGAAACCGCCGTTCCATTCAGCGTTGGATATCGTCGATTTGGCGAATGTTACAACCGACAAGACTTCCCTTTTCTACGCGCCAAACTATCTGCTATGTCCAGCGAAATAAAAAGATACACCAGCGATTTTCTTGATGGCGATTGCAGTATGGTAGACGAAGTTTGGAAAGATTTGAAGTAAGGTAAATATTACATCGATTAACAGGATTTATAAGATAAGATATCTTTTTTGTCCTGTTAATCGATGTATTTCTTTTACGCGTCTGGCCATAACTCGTGGGACATTTCGCGCAGTTTGTATTTTTGTATCTTCCCACTGGCGGTCATGGGGAACTCGGTTATGAAATGAATGTATTTGGGGATTTTTATCCAGGCTATCTGACCACGACAATAATCCTGAATATCTTCTACGGTTACTTCTGCCCCGTCTTTTAATATTACGAATGCGCCGGTGTCTTCGCCGTATTTCTTACTGGGGACGCCTACCACCTGCACATCACGCACGCCTTCCATGTGGTGAATAAAATCTTCCACTTCTTTCGGGTCGATATTTTCACCGCCGCGAATAATCAGGTCTTTCAATCTGCCGGTAATGGCAAAATACCCATCTTTATCCATCACGCCAATATCACCACTATGTAAAAATCCGTCTGCATCCATAATTTTGGCTGTTTCCACCGGCATCTTATAATAACCTTTCATGATATTATAACCACGCACACACATCTCGCCAGGAGTGCCAGGGGTACATTCTTCGCCAGTTTCTGTATTAACTACCTTAACCTCCATACCGGGCATAGCCTTGCCAATAGTAGAGCATTTGCGCATCAGATCAGGCTCATCATAGGTGGTCTGGGTCATCACCGGCGATGACTCGGTAAGACCGTAACAGATAGTTAATTCATGCATATTCATCAATTCAACACACTGTTTCATTGATTTTACCGGACAGGGACTGCCAGCCATAATACCGGTACGCAATGATGAATAGTCGAACTTGTTAAATAACGGATGTTCCAAAATGGCAATAAACATCGTTGGCACACCGTAGCAACCGGTACATTTTTCTTTTTCGATAGACATCATCACGGTAACTGGGTCAAACTTCTCCAATAGCACCATAGTGGCGCCATGATTAACGCATGCCAATACACCTAACACACAGCCAAAACAGTGGAATAGTGGTACCGGAATACAGATTTTATCATCACCGCTAAGGTTTTGATTTTTGCCTATCCAATAACCATTATTGCCGATATTGTAATGGGTCAACTGTACGCCCTTTGGGAAACCGGTGGTTCCACTGGTGTATTGCATATTCACCACATCATGGCAATTTAATGTAGCCTGACGCGCCAGATATTCGTCATCAGACACGGTACTCGCTAATGCCATCAATTCCGGCATAGAATACAAACCACGATGTTTTTGCGGTCCAAGATAAAATACTCTTTTGAGGAAAGGAAACTTCTTTGATTTTAAATTGCCGCGCGGTTGGGTTTTTAATTCCGGCACAAGGTCGTTAATTATTTGCAGATAATCAGTATCGCGAAAACCATCAATGAGGAAAAGGTTTTCCATGTCTGACTGTTCCAACACAAATTCCGCTTCGTGACATTTGTAATTGGTATTAATAGTCAGCAGAATAGCCCCTATTTTTGCGGTGGCAAATTGCAGGGTGACCCAATGTGGCACGTTAGATGCCCATACGCCAACCTTCTCGCCTTTTTCAACACCGAGTGCCATTAACGCTTTAGCGATACGGTCGACCTCGTCAGAGAACTCGCGCCAGGTTTGACGATAATCACGGTCTACATATACCACAGCCAGGTTATCCGGGTAGCGGGAGACAGTATTATCCAACACTTGACCCAATGTCAAAGTATGGGTTGCAGTTTCGGGATTAATCATTTCACGCACCCTTTAATATGGCATATAAACAACAGCATATAATTGCGCTGTTGTATCACCCACACAACCTACATGGTGGGGTACGATTGAGTTATAATACATGGAATCACCAGCGGTAAGCAGGCAAGTTTTATTGCCATATGTCAATTCAACCTGACCGGCAATCACAACCATGAACTCTTCACCCTCGTGGGATGAAAACTGTTTTGTATGACCGGGAGCTATTTCAACGAAGAACGGCTCCATGTGGCGGTCGGTCTTGCCGGCGGCTAATGGATAATAGCTGTATTGTTCCGCATTCTCTTTATGATGTGCCAGGTTCTGCCTTCTATCAGCATAACGCACTATATGCGGGTCTTCGCTAACCTGATCATCCATGAAGGTGCCAAGACGCTGTCCCAGACTGCGGGATATCTTCACCAGAATTCCCAATGCCGGGGTTACCTTTCCATCCTCGATAGCGGTAATCAACGCGACGTCGATACCCGAAGAGGTGGCCAGTTCAACTTGCGACATGTCTAATCGCTCGCGAAAGGTTTGAATACGGCTGCCAATGAGATTTTCCACGGTCAGCTCCTTTATGAATTAGGTATCCGTTATGATACTTAATATTTACATGAAATATCAAGTGTTATATAGCTTTTTTTTAATTTTTGACATGATTAACAGAATTAACAGAATTAATTTATTTTTCTTACGCTATCGCGAATTATCAAGGTCGGTTTTATACTGATTGATTTTGGCGGCGACATTTCGCCATTCAGCCTTTCTTCAAGTAGTTGAAATGCAGATGAGCCAACCTGTTCCGGGTGCTGTTCAAAAGTGGTTAACGTAGGGGAAATGAAATTGGAAAATGACAGGTTGCCGCAACCTATCATACTTATGTCACCCGGTACTTTAATATTTTGACGCAACAGTGCAGGCATCAATAACGCGGCAATCGGGTCTTCCCAGGTAATTATTGCAGTGGCGCGCGGTGATATCATCAATATTTCCGCAACGATTTTGTCCACTTGCAGGCTGGTATATGGCGGGTCATCGTGAACATCAATGAAACTTCCCGTCAACATGCGCGTTTTAAAAGCTTGTGCCATAAACTTTCCGCGCCCTGTTAGTTTACCTGCTGACATTTTACCGGCGAATACCACCTGTTGATGCCCATTTTTCAATAAATAATCAACCGCCTGCAACGCCAATGATGCTTCATCGGTCATGACGATATCCACTTTATCCTCAAAATCCGTCGCATCAAGCCCTATCGGTATCACCTCATGACTGCGCATTTCCAATATCGTTTTCCGCGGTATTGGTTGTCGGTGTCCTGTGTCCAACAATATTCCATCCACCCGTTGTTCAGTCAACATTTGTATCGCGCTGATAGTATCTGTCAGTTTCCCATGGGATTCTTGAATAATAACCCTGTACCCCGCCGGACCCGCCGCCTGCAATATTCCTTCCAACATTCGCGCACTGTATGGCGTCACCACCGATGGCAATATCACACCGACGGTATAGCTTCTGCCCGTCATCAGGCTTTGCGCTAACCGGTTGGGAATATAGTGATACATAATCGCCAGCGCATGAATCTTATCGCGGGTAGCCGCGCCTATCCGCACATCATTCCGCAATGCCCGGGTCACTGTGGATGGCGACACCCCGGCAAGACCAGCAATTTTTCGCAGTGAAACCATTAAAAAACCTTTGCGCAACATGTTGCGCAACTAATAATATCATTTTTTATTGCGATGGTGGTGATATAACGATAATATCTAATCAAAATTCAGACAGGATTAACAGGATTAATTTCATATTGCCTATCCTGCCCATCCATGTTAATTAATTCCGATTATTGAACTCTTAGTGATTAAATATAAAATATGGAGCAAAATATGACTGATAAATTATCAGATAGCGTAAATCCCGACCAGGTGCCAAAACGTCAACTGCCAAACGGTGACACGATGCCGGCTATTGGACTGGGTACTTTCGGCAATGACTCGGTAAATGCGCAGACTATCGCTGACGCTGTATACGATGCGGCGATGGTGGGATATCGGCATTTTGACTGTGCCGCAGTGTATGGTAATGAAAAAGAGATTGGCTGCGCATTGCAAAAAGTGATGAATACCGGAATAAAACGGGAAGATTTGTGGATTACCAGCAAGTTGTGGAACGACCAGCATAAAGATGATGATGTTGTACCCGCGTTTCGCAAATCTCTGGATGACTTGCAGTTGGACTATCTCGATTTATATCTCATTCACTGGCCTTTCCCCAACTTTCATCCACCTCATTGCGACGTTACGTCGCGCAGCAAAGATGCCATGCCATACATCCATGACGACTACATGCGCGTTTGGCGGCATTTGGAAAGGTTAGTACGAATAGGTTTGGTACGCCATATCGGCACATCAAACATGACAATTCCAAAGTTGAAATTATTGCTGCGTGACGCGGATATCAAACCGGTAGTAAATGAAATGGAACTACATCCGCATTTTCAGCAACCGGAATTATTTAAATACGTCACCGATAATGGCATGATACCAATCGCCTATAGCCCGGTTGGTTCACCCGCCCGTCCGGAACGCGACCGCACCCCGGATGATACCGTGGATATTGAAGACCCGGTCATTGTTGAGATTGCCGGCAAATACAATATTCACCCCGCAACTCTGGCGGTAAAATGGTCGCAGCAACGCGGCAGCGTGCCAATCCCTTTCTCAGTGAAACGCCGCAATTACCTCGCCAACCTGCAATCGGTGATAAGCGAACCACTGACCGCCGAAGAGATGACCCGCATTGCCGCAATCGATAAAAATTGCCGTCTGATAAAAGGACAGGTATTCTTATGGAAAGACGGTCAGGAGTGGACAGATTTATGGGATTTAGACGGTAATATAACGAAGTGATATTGGTTACACAGAGATTCACGGAGGAGACACAGAGACTCACAGAGGATTTATTTATTCACTCCGTGAATCTCCGTGTCTCCTCTGTGCAACTCTGTGTAATAAAAAAAATAAAAAGGGGAAATAAAAATGTTGAATAAAATGACCGGTGTGGTGTTGCCGGGTAACAGCACTGTTGAATTCAGAGAATATGATGTGCCGGTGCCGGGACATGGGCAAGTGCTTATTAAAATGAAAGCATCGTCAATCTGCGGTAGCGACATTCGCGCTATTTACCGCGAGCACTTGGGGAAAGGCCCGGAAGGCTACCAGGGAGTTATATCGGGTCACGAACCCTGCGGACAAATCGTCCAGGTTGGTCCCGGTTGCAAATCGTTCAAAACCGGCGACCGTGTAGTGGTGTATCACATCAGCGGTTGTGGCGTATGCGATGAATGCCGCCACGGATATATGATTAGCTGCCGCAGTACCCACCGCGCCGCCTATGGCTGGCAGCGAGACGGCGGACATGCCGATTACATGCTGGCAGAAGAAAATACCTGTGTTGCATTGCCAGACACACTGACCTACGTTGACGGCGCTTTATGCGCATGCGGATTTGGCACCGCCTACGAGGCGTTGCGGCGTATGCAGGTCAGCGGACAAGATAAGATGCTTATCACCGGTCTTGGTCCGGTAGGTTTGGCAGCGGCAATGTTGGGACGCGCGTTAGGAGCCACCCAGATAGTTGGCACCGACCTGTCGGACAAACGCATGGCAATCGCCACCGACCTTGGACTGGTAGATAACGTGGTAAAAGCAGACGAAAACGCGCTGGACAACATAATGCGCGTCACCAATGATAAAGGATGCGAAGTTGCCATCGACTGCAGTGGTGCTTCTTCCGCACGCTTGCTGGCGTTGCAAGGTACTCGCGATTGGGGCAGATGCGCCTTCGTCGGCGAAGGCGGCAACGTAACCTTTGAAGTGTCAAAATACCTGATTCACAAACAAATCACCCTTTTCGGCTCCTGGGTAACATCACTGAAACATCTGGAAGAACTGGTAGAACGCGTCGACCGCTGGGGAATCCACCCCGACGTAACATCCGACGTACGCCTGCCATTAGCCAGCGCGTCAGAAGCATACCAGACAGCCGCCGACGGACAGACCGGCAAGGTTTGTATTGTGATGGAATAGTATAAGTTAATGATATTTATTTTATTTGTCTGAACCTCGGATTGAGAGGATTTTTTGGATTAGAGGATTATTATTTCAATTTCCCTCAATTTTCAACAATAAAAATCCTGTAATCAGAAAATCCTCTCAATCCGAGGTTCAGACAAAAAACTCACAGCTTCTAACTGACTGATAACCCTTCGAATTTCTTCTCCAAAATTTTAAATTTCCAAATTTACATGAATTTGCTAAAGAATTTTTTTAATAGTTCGATAAGTAGATTGTAGACTAAAATTGTTTAGTCAATCTACCGCCCTGCGGGGCAAGTGGGACCAATCAAAGTATAAATGAAAGGTCCTCAAGGAGGAAAATACCATGTCTTTGCGAATCAATCAGAACATCAGCGCCATGAGCGCACATCGGTACCTGACATCTAATGATGCCAACATGTCCAAGCAGATTGAGAAGTTATCTTCTGGTCTGCGCATCAACAGTGCGGCTGACGATGCTGCCGGTTTGGTCATCAGTGAAAATCTGAGAACTCAGATTTCCGGCCTTTCCCAAGCATCTCAAAACACTCAAGATGGCATTAACATGATCAAGACTGCCGAAGCAGCTTTGAATGAAATTGGAGTACAGCTTCGTAATATCCGCGACTTGACAGTAAATGCGGCCAACACTAATGGCAACACTCAGATGCTGGTAGCCAATCAGGCTCAGATTACCCAAGGCCTGGCATCGATTAATCGCATTGCTGACCAAACTGAATTCGCTGGTATTAAGTTGCTCGGTTCAAGTAATATAAGTGGTAAACAGTTCCAGGTCGGCGCGAATGCTCAACAAGTCGCTCAGTTTTCATTAACTGGCGTAACTTATGACAATGTGGCATTAACTGCCGATATGCATGCTTCGGCACTCGGTTTGACCAGTGCGAAAAATGCAAGTGCAACCGCATCTAAAGCCTTCGTCGGCATTGGTGCAGCAGATCCTGTTACAAAAGAATCATTTTCAGTCGTTTGGACAACAGCAGGTGGAACAGTTAAGACCGCTAACGTTGCTTTAAATAATGCAACTGGCGACACTCTTGCAAATGCCGTTACAGCCATCAACACAGCATTAAACGATGCTGCAAATATTGAAGCTGTTGCAACTGATTCAACCGGTGACAGTACTGCCGTAACCAAGAACTTCCTGACTATTCGCCAGAAAGTTGCTGGAGACCAGGATGCAAAAGCAAGTGTTGTAGTATTGACCGACCATTCAAGTACCAATACGGCTACAGGTTTCACCAGTAGTCCTATTACATCAAATGGACGCAGTTCATCACAGTCAATTGACGTGTCTGCTGCAGCCGCTAACTTTGATAATATCTTGAATCAAATCGATACAGCCATGAAAATGGTTAACGGTCTACGTGTGAACCTGGGTGCATTCCAGAAAAATAATATGGAAAGCAACCTGGCCAGCTTGTCAGTAGCGAAAGAAAATATCTCCGCTTCCGAGAGCGCGATAAGAGATACTGACATGGCATCAGAAATGGTGAGCTTCACCAAGTCACAAATCCTGATGCAGGCATCACAAGCGATGTTAACCCAGGCAAACCAGGCGCCACAAGGCATCCTCCAGATGCTCAAGTAGTACCTGCGAGAATTGCCCCCGCTATTCAGTGGGGGCTTTTTTTGTTTGGTGGATGGTTGGGTAATTGCAAATTGCAAATGGCAAATCGTAAATGGTAAATTAATTAAAAATGCAAAATTAAAATTTGGAAATTGCAAATGGTGAATAATTGAAACTTAAATCAGTCAGATACGTCCGATCCGACAAATCCGACTGATACATTTCTACAACTTGCCATTTGCAATTTACCAAACCTACCAGCCAATCTCAATCAGCGTAGCACCATCTGGCGTAATAAAGGTTGGGGTTGTAGGTATAATATCGGCATGACCGGTGGCGAAGTGGTAGCGAATTACTCGCGGGATTCGTGGTAAGGTGACAGCTGTTCCGGGGGTATCTATTGTCAGTAAAGATGTGTCAGGTTCGACTATATATTCCCATGTACCGTTCTTTAGTGCTATATCGATGATGGTTTTTCCGGCTATTTCTACATGGGTCATTCCCAATATACCATCTGTTGTAATAGGCGCAGTGCCAAAGGCGTTTAGCCGGTATGGCCGGCTTTTTCCGGTTATTTTTGATACTGACACCCCGGTGTTTACCGCGCGGGTACTCATGGCGATGCGCAAAGATTTACTTGTTTTAATTTTTTCTTTACCCAGAGATTCTACTGTCAGTGTTCCTATCGGTGTATCTGTTTTTAACATGACACTTGATGTACGCAATGGTATACCGGTCAGTTGTCCGGTAATTATTTGTATATTTGGTGTATCAACAAATAGCCTGCCTTTTTTTGTATCACGGATTATTTCACTGGTGTCGCTACGATACACACCGCTTTCTATAGTTCGATGGCTAAATGGTGCGTTATCCCATTTATTTAATATATCTAATGCTACTTTCATTGCCAGTTCTTCACGCAAAGTGCGGAACCCGGCATTCTGACGTATATTATCAATGAACCCCAGCGCGTTGCCACCGTTAACCCCAATAGGAGATAACGAATTTCTTAACAGGTCAGCGGTTGAAAATGCCGGCCATGCCTGATAAGAACGAGTCACTCCAACATCAAAACCTGTGCCATTAAATACAAAACCGAATTTACCGCCTTTTGCAGATGATAAGTTATATCCGTTCATAGCATCTGCCCCGGTGGCCGAATTCTGAAATGTCAGGTCGGTATGGTTATTATTTGACATCAATAACAAACGGTTAGAGTTCCACGATGTTCCAGCAGAACGACCGGATGTTATGAGCAAATCATAAGGATGCGGGGCGTCAGGCCAAAAATAATTATCTACCCGGGTAAAAAATGATAATTGATATAGCGGTGTGTCATATGAAAACCAGGTATTTAAATCAACATCAGAAAATCCGATACCAATACTGTTTTTTGCAGTTGCAATCTCATTTGACATAAATATCCGCGCCGCTGTACCTACCTGTCCCCAACGCAACGGGTCATTGTGAACATCAAAAAATGTAATAGATTTCATCTGCTCAAGTGCGCCATAGGTGAATAAAATCAGCGCGTCAATATCCAGAAATGCTCCGTAAGTCGCCGCTTCTATCATCCCAGTTCCACGATATGGGTTAGGATAGCAATATCCCCATTCCCGTACCACCATCGGCTTGCCGTTCACCCTTGCCTCACTAACAACGGCGGGGAAAGAATATTGCGGTGAAGTGGTTAGCGGATTGTTCAGAGATATATAACCGGGCATCACCCAATCCTTACCGGTGTCCCACCCCGGGTGATCCCAGTAATAATTTATTCCTATATAATCAAGAGTTTTTCCAGTAGCTTCCAGATCAGGCATTATTTCCTGCGCCCCGACGGCGGTTATGGGTATTTTTACCCCCATCAGTCGCAGCGCACTTTCCATCGAATTAAAATATTGCTGTTGTATGTACGATAAAAACATCACACCGTCGCTCTGTCGTACCGGTTTCAACAACGGATTAGTTAATGGTGTCAGCGATGTGTTGATATCCATCCTTGGTAGTGCGATATTCATCAGATCCAAGGATTCGCCGATTAACAGTGCGGAAACACCGTTTTTATCAACCCAACTATTTTGCAGCATAATATCGGTGCTGTATTTTTCTTTCAGCCAATTGTTCCATAAACTCTTTAACACTGTTGCGTACGGTTCTTTTAAATTAGCTATATCGTTACGCCGTATAAACAAGCCGTTTTCATCGTAAATCTCCAGCAATGCAACTGCCGGGTCATCCGCATACGATAATTCGGTGTAAGGATTTTTATGGTCAACTAAAAACATCCTTGCATATTGCTGTTGCAAATTAATCAATGTCGTATCAAATACCGCGTATGGTTTGGCTCCGCGTCCCAATTCCTCACCATTCACTGCACCTTCTGATGCACGGAATGTCCTATAATCATTCAAATCAAGACAAACATATATACCACGAGCCTTCAGGGTGGCAATCCAATAATCTATCATGTCTATCCGCGCCGGGTTTAGCTGAGCAGTGCCATCGGTTGTCAAGATACCTGTAGAATCATCTATGTGATGAATACGAACCAGATTTATTCCGGTACGGGCAAAAAGATCAGCCAATTTAACAATCTGCTCTTTTTTGATAAACACGCTTTCCTTCGCCAGGTTTATGCCAAAGAAACGCACTCGTCTGCCGTTAGTAAATACAAAATGTCCACCACGAGTAGTAACAAAACCGTGCTTACCTGCCGGGGCTTCTAATAACGATGAACGATTTAATAATGACGAGTCTGGAAAAGATGATTTGCCAAAAGCGGGTATAGGCAGACGACCGGTAATCTCCTGACTGACAGGACCGGCAAAAACTAATATCTGAATGAATACGAATAATAATAAATAATAACGCGACATGGATATATTAATATATGACAAAAAGTGGGTATTACCTGCTTTTCGTTTGCAATATGCTGTTATTCTGCTATAAATATGTTAAATTCCAGTTTTTTTTAACTTTATTGTGGTGTAATGTTTTATTTATTACTAATTGTGTGTATAATTCTCTTATGATTTTACCATCACAACATAGAATTTCATTATCATTGGCAGCATTTACCATTGCAGTTGTACTGGCGGGTGTAATTACTGTACAGCCAAAAGAATATAGTTTGCTGGTGTCATTACTCACTGCACTGGTAATAATTATTATTGCCTGGCTGCAAGGTCCGATGTTTGGCGGTATCACTGGTATTTTTGGTATTTTACTTATTGAACCTTACAAATTGTTATACATCATGCCATTGGTTAAACCGCCGGTAGACCCTATTATATGGCTGTTCTTATCTGTATGCTATTTTTTATTAGGCATTCTCGTGGGTATTCAAGGCTCTACCTTCCGTAATTTGGAACAAACAAATGAGCGACTCAGTTTATTGCAAGTATTAAACTCGTCTATTAATCGGTTATTTAATTCCAGCCAGGTAAAAGCGACAGTACTTGCACATATCAGTAATTTAATGCGTCCAGATGTCATTCAGCTATTCGAACTCAGCGAAGACAATGAATCATTCATATTAATTTCCGCACGCCCTTCTCTACCGGAACAGGAACAGCGTATACCGATAATTATCAGTGCCAAAGAAGGTTTATTTAAAGAAATTGTTTCGAATGGCGATGTGGTATTACTATCAAAATTAAATAACAATCTTGATAAACTCCCTTCAACCATGCCAAATACTATCATCAGCATGCTGGCGGTGCCATTACGATCAGCATCCCGAGTGGGAACTATAATGTTGATAGGTAGAAACAATAAAAATTATAGCGAAAATGACCATCAGTTAATGGTATCCGTCGGTGATGCATTAGCGGTAGCACTGGAAAATTCCCTGTTGTTTGAACAGGCAAAAGAACAATCTTTCTCTGATGATTTAACAAAACTTGGCAATCGTCGCATGTTTAACCTGCGGTTAGAGATGGAAGTTGACCAGGCTTTAGTCAGCAATTCACCACTTTGTCTTGCCATCATTGATCTTGACCATTTCAAAGATGTAAACGACAAATATGGCCATGCCGCCGGCGATGCGGTTTTATCACAATTTGCCAGCCGTGCCCGTGAACAAGTGCGTACTACTGATTTGCTGTGTCGCATTGGTGGTGAGGAATTTGCACTGATAACTCCCAATGCTCCGATACATATTGCAACGACAGTTGCAGAACGCATACGTAACTGTGTCGAATCATACGATTTCACATCTCCTGATGGCACAGTCATAAAGATTACTGTAAGTATTGGCGTGGGCATATTAAAGTCACCGGTTTTATCTGCACACACCTTAATGGAAAGAGCCGACGGCGCGTTATACGCATCAAAGGCGGCAGGTAGAAACCGCATCACTATAGACCAACAGATACATGATGACGACAAGTGGGAAATAGAATAGAATTTTATTCAGTACTATCGCTTTTATAGATATTGTAGGGGTAATCCCTTGTGGTTGCCCGGTATTTACTGAATACAAATGAAAGTCATATTATTAATAAACGAAAGGAAAATGCAATTATGGCATCAATCATTGGCATAGGTTTAGCTGCAGGCAGTGGAATTCGTATTCGCCCATTAACATTAAAAGCCCCCGGATATCTGCGGTCAAAAGCTGCAATATCTTTATTAGGACGCCGGTTAATGGATTGGATTATCGATTTACTGAAAAGCCAGGGATTGGACGAATATATCATGGTAACAAAAGGAAAAGAAAACCGATACCAAATAAAAACAATCGTTGGTTATGGTGAATCAAACGGGGTCAGCATAAAGTATTCTCCGGTATCATTAGACGCTGCAAACACTGGCAGTGGTGACGCACTACTGAGCAATCTTAACTTTTTTGACATTGATAATACTGTGGTGGTATTCGCCACTGATACTATCTTTGATATCGACCTTAAAGGCATGATAAAACATCACAATGAAACCGGTGCCGTGGCAACCATCGCTGCCGCATTATTCACCCCCGAGGAGATCGCCGGTAGATACGGAATGATGACCGTAGATGACAAAGGCAGAGTTACCGGGTTTATTGAAAAGCCTCCTCTGGATGAAATACATCGAATATATGGAGCCACTATTGTAGATAAATTACCCACAAATGCCGGCTTTTATATTTTTAATGGTCGGGTATTACGCGAGCTTATAAATCACGTTGAAATAGCTGAAAAACGAAAAAAACAGTTTGATATTGGCGGCGACTTGCTACCCTGGCTGGTAACAAACGGATATCATGTTGAGACTTTCGCCATTAGCCGCATGGGTGACCTGGGCAATATACCCAGTTATCTTGAAACAATGCTGGATGTTCTGCATGGACGGTTTTATTCTGTTAACCCCTGCCTTAATAGTCAATATGAAGAATGTCAGGGAATGCTGATAGACCCGATTACCATGAACTTGACAGACCCGATAAGCCGTATGACGCTGAAAGAAAAGATAGAACGCGGTGTTGTAACCATAAAAGCACCGGTGAGAATCGGCAAGTATGTACGAATCTACCCGGGAGCAATCCTCAGCGAATGCAATATCGACGATGACGTCGAAATATTCGAACACGTCACCATCCGTCGTGCCACTATAGGTGCCGGCAGTCAGATAAAAGCTGGCGCAGTAATTGAAGACGCCCTACTGGGGTGGATGGTCGAGGTAGAATCTACCCTGGAACGTCCAGTGCGCATAACCGGAGTAGTTGCCCTTGGTGATGAAGTAGTAGTTAGGGCAGGAGTACATCTACGCGACCATATAACTATACACCCGCGCATAAAAGTACCCTACGGAATAAAAATCCCACCAAATAGCGATATAGAAAACATCGCCCAATTGCATGAATTGCTATAACGAATCATGGCAGGCACAACAAACTGACTCAATAGACCGTTAGTAATCAAATTTAAACAAAAAAAGTCAGGATTTTCATAAAGGTCACTGAGCTTGTCGAAGTGACCCTAACTGAAAACTTAAAACCGAAAACTTAAAACTTATCCAATTTATTTGGGTTAGGAGTATAGATATTATGACTGAGTGTACTCATGGTATGTCAATGCGTTATCCTGCTACTCGATGGCAGGATGCTCTGCCTTGCGGTAATGGAACGGTAGGGGCATTAGTTTATGGAAATATTCGTAATGAAATTATCCTGCTGAACCATGAAAATCTCTGGCTTCGAACACCTAAACCGACTCTGCCGGATACTGCACAGTATCTGCCAGAATTACGCGCTTTGATAGATGCGGGACGTTATTTGGATGCGTCTGTTTTTCTCCAGAAGAAATGGGATGAAGTTGGATATCCGGGAACACAGATTGACCCGTATC
This sequence comes from Armatimonadota bacterium, assembly GCA_044344305.1. Taxonomy (GTDB): domain Bacteria; phylum Armatimonadota; class Hebobacteria; order CAIYQO01; family CAIYQO01; genus JBAXQQ01. The sequence continues at coordinate 2,788 of JBIJDE010000028.1, read as the reverse complement.
ATCCTGCCTTTGATACTGAAACCGATGGTGCATTTTCACATTATCGTCGCAGCGTTGATTTCGAGACCGGTGTAGTCACTGTGACTTGGCAGGAAAAAAATATCGTTTTTACCCGAGAAGTTTTTATTTCCCGCACAGATGACATTGTGGTTGTAGATGTCACTGCCAATGCCCCGGGAGCAATCAACTGCCATCTGCGACTGCAACCGCATGACTTACTGGGAGCGACAAGTATGGGAGCGGGGAATGACATTCCCGGTAAATCAGTGCCGATAACCTTTGATGCTTCTACAGATAGCGATACCATGACAATAATTGGCCGGTATGATAATGGCAATGAATTTGGTGGTGCTGCAGTGGTTTCGCAGGCTGGCGGCACTATGGTATCAGATGGAAAATCCATACAAATCTGCAATTCTGATAACTTATTAATACGTCTTAAATTGTTTGCCAATGAAAATAAAACAGCGATAACACGTCTTAAGCGAGAGATTGCGGCATCATATACTGGTTATGTTGAATTGCTTGCACGCCATGAATCCAGGCATCGCGAGTTGTTTCTTCAACAACAGATACAAATAAATTCAACGATTGATGCAACATTATCCAATGAAGAGATGCTGATGAAAGCATATGATGGTGAAGTTCCTGTTTCGTTAATTGAACGCATGACGCATTATGGTCGTTACCTGCTTATTTGCAGTTCACGTCCCGGTGGTTTGCCGGCAAATCTGCAGGGATTATGGAATGGTGATTATAATCCGGCATGGGCATCGGATTTTCATAATGATATTAATATTCAGATGAATTATGCGCAGGCACTTGCAGGTAACCTATCGGAAGTCACTTTGCCATATTTTGATTATTACGAAAAAAGTCTGGATGATTATCGTGAAAATGCCCGCAAAGTTTATGGTTGTCGCGGCATACTCGCTGCTATCTGCCAAAGTACTCATGGAATGATGTATGGTGATATCTGGTTCAGTTGGACAGCAGGTGCTGGTTGGCTGGCTCAGCTATTTTATGATTATTGGCTTTATACCGGCAATCGAACTTTCCTTGCCGATCGTGTGGTGCCTTTATTACTGGAAATTTCAGAATTTTACGAAGATTTTCTATTTGAAGATGCTGATGGAACTTTGTGTTTCTCGCCGTCATTATCACCAGAAAATTTCCCCAATATCCCAAATACCGCTATTGCGACAATTAATGCAACCATGGATGTAGCAGTAGCAAAAGAAATATTGACTAACCTTTGCAATGCTTGCACAGAGTTGGATATACATGGCGATGATATTTCCCGTTGGCAGTCGGTGCTGGCAAAAATGCCTGCTTACCAGATTAATGCCGACGGCGCTTTCAAGGAATGGCTTCATCCTGATTTGACAGACCAATACCACCATCGACACATGTCTCACCTTTACCCGGTATGGCCCGGGTTGGAACTCATAGAAGAAGACAACCCTGTATTATTCTCTGCTGTTCGAATAGCTGTTGAAAAACGGTTGCAGGTAGGCCTGACCGATCAATCAGGATGGTCACTGGCACAAATGGCTAATATCTACGCGCGGCTTGGTGAAGGTAATAAGGCATTGGCATGTTTGGAACTTATCACCCGCGCCTGTACCGGACCGAATCTATTTACTTATCATAATGACTGGCGCAGCCAGGGAATCACCATGTTTTGGGGTCATGGCAGTCAGCCGCCTTTCCAGATTGATGCTAACTTTGGTATCACTGCGGCTGTACAGGAGATGCTGTTGTATTCCCGGCCGGGGATGTTAAAACTGCTTCCTTCACTTCCAGAAAAGTGGATAGATGGGCAGGCATCAGGCATGCGGGCACGTAATGGAATTACTGTAGATATCACATGGAATCAGCAATCTCGCAGTATGACAGCAAAATTGTGCGCAGATTCTACCCGGGAAATTACAATTAAACTGCCTTGGGTTGGTAAAGTGTTTTCAAGTACGACGACAGGAAAATCTGGGTTTGGAGATAATTATTGTAAAGTCATCCTTAAATCGGGTGAAAATGTAATACTCTCGTTGTAGCTGGGACTGACACGGATGCGCCTGAACGGCAGCCCGTGTCTGTCCCCTCATCCTTATACTGATTATATCAATATAGCTTTTCCCCCGCAGATATTCTTTATTAAGAATATCGCATTTTAGTATATCCGACCGACTTCAGGGTTATAATTTGAACGGTAAGTTTGTGTGTAGACATTCCTCTCATTACCCTGCCTATATTATTATGTTCCTTTAAGATGAGTAATGGAATTATCCTTCTGCTGGTCCAAAGAACATTATTTGATTAAACAGGCAATAACTGGAACCGCTAACACCGGACAACCGCCAGTAACGCGCTACTATCGGACCGAATGTATAACTGGTGCCGCCTCTGCTGGTACTGCCATGCAATATTGGTGCTGATTTCGTTACCGCAGAAAAATTGGTGCCATCAGTAGAATATTCGATTGTAGATGAGTTATTGCCGTAATAGGCATTTTCCCAGATGATGGTCATTTTTCCGATATTGCGCGGGGTACCCATGTCAATTTGCGCGTAGCAGCCAGCAGCCCATGCAGTTGGACTGCATCCCTGACGGCCACCGCCATCATCCATTAGAATACCATCATGCCAACGGTTTGTTGTCTGATACCAGCCACTGCCTAAATTTGAAATAGTTGTGGTAAAGCTGTCTCGATGTCCCCAATTCACTTCATTTGCATCCACTAAGCCTGAACCAATTGGTTCGATGCAATGAATTCCAGGGCCTCCACGAT